>JBEKWK010000157.1:0-7377 GCA_049513175.1 FCB group bacterium | reverse complement strand
ATAATAATAGAAATTATTTTGTGATTTGTTCTTAAGTTTTTCATATTTCTCCTGTTAAAATTATTTATACAATTTACTAAAAAATTTATTTTTTGTCCTGATTCATACCCGGCATATTTGGCATATTACCATTGCTTTTTGTTTTTTCTGAACTTGCTTTTTGCTCTTGATTTTTATTATCACTTTTCAATTGGCTTTCTGAGTCAATTAGAAATCCACCTGTTTTTACAATTTCTTCACCTACGTTTAAGCCTGACAAAATCTGATATTTGTCATTAACTTTCATACCAACTTTTACTTCTCTCGATTCAAAAGTTCCATCGGTTGTTTTAACCCAAACTATATTTCTTGTTCCGGTAAATAAAATCGCATCTGAAGGAACAACTAAACCGCTTCCAAAATTGTGTTCAAATATAGTTTCACCAAACATCTGCGGTTTCAGTTTTCCTCTCGAATTTATAAATTCGCTTCTGATTTTAACCGTTCTCGTTTGTGCATTAACGACAGGATATATAAAAGCCACTCTGCCTTCAAATACTTCACCCGGATAGGATTGGAGGGTTAATTTTACCTTGGTTCCAACATTTACAACATTCAAATCGCTCTCATATATTTCGGCAATGTTCCACAGAGTTGACATATCAGCTATCTCAAACAAAGCAGTTCCTTCATTTATGTATGTACCTTCCTGAATTTTTTTCTCGATTACAGTACCTGCGACAGGTGAATAATATTTCAAAGTCATCTTTACTTCTTTTGTTGTCTCAAGCTCTTTTATCTGAGAATCAGTCAAGCCGAATATCTCTAGTTTCTTTTTTGATGACTTTAAAATTGTACCTGAATTTTTTTCCCCGTCTAATGCAATAAGGTATTCATTCTGTGCCTGAACAAGTTCGGGACTATATATTTCAAATAATGCTTCACCCTTAGTTATATAGTCGCCTGTTTTATTCACAAAAAGTTTTTCAATCCTGCCGTTAAATCTTGCTGTTATTGTTCTTCTGTTTTGTTCGGCAAAATCCATATAGCTGAATGCTTTGATTTGTATGATTAATTCTTCTTTCTGAATTGTAACAGTTGATACATTTGCAAGTGCAAGTTTATTTTCAGTTAGTTTAATTATATTTTTATCCTCTTTAATATCGGGCGATGAATCATCTGTTTTTCGAACTAATTCCATGTTGCAAATAGGGCAGACTCCAGGTCTATCTGAAATAACCTGCGGGTGCATTGTACAAGTCCACAGCTCTTTTTTTACTGTCTTTGTTATTTGTTGGTTGCCAGAATTTATTTTATTCAGATACAGGTACACAGCTACCGCTCCGCCAATAATAATAATTATTCCCAACAATATCACAATCCATTTTAATTTTATTTTGTTCATAAAGAACCTCAATTTATTATAAATTATTTGTTTACAGATATACCGGTCATCATTTCAATTTCAGCTATAGCCATTTGATAATCAGCTTGAGCCATGTAATAATTCATTGATTGCATCAACAACATCCTGTTTGAATCAATGACAGAATTAATATTAGTTTGATTATTCTGATATGAAGATATTTGAGCTGCTCTTGCCTTTTCATAAAGAGGGATTACTTTGTCAGTATAGAGCTTCATTAAATCTCTTGAAGATTGCATCTTCACAAAAGATGTTTTAAGTTGAGTATTCATCTCTCTTTGCATATCATTTTTTTCTGATTCAATACTTTTGATTTCTGCCTGCAATTCTTGTTCCTTTGCATCATATTTTCCTTTTGACCATGGAGCAAATGGTAGAGTAATTGATGCCATTAAGCTATAGCCATAATCCACACCACCCATACCGTTAATCATATCAGGTGGTGTTTTAGTAGTAAGAAACATTCCTTTCGGCATTCTCATTACCATACCTTGCAGCATCAAATCAGGCACTTTCTCTTTATCATTAGCTATTATATCAAATTTATTCATATCGAGCATAGAGTTCATTTTTTTCAATGAAGGATTTTTGTCTGCTAATATATTTTCAAGCTCTTGTTGAGAATAATTAAACTCCTTAATATTTATATCTTTTGATATTGATATGTCCTTAGAATTTAAATTTCTTCCGAGCAGCTTATTCATTTTGTATAACTCGGCTTCTTTCTGATTTTTCAAGATTAGGAGTTGAGTTTCATTAAATGCAATTTCACTTTTGACTGTAAATAAATCTGCCTGCGATATTTTATTTATCTCATAAAGAGTAGTTATTGAGTTTAACAACTGATTCAATAAATCTATTCCTTGCTGCTGTATGTCAATCTTTTTGTCAATAAGCCAAAGATTGTAATATGACATTTTAATTTCCCCGGTGAGACTAATTTTGTAAATCTGCAAATTATCTTCATTGATTACAACATTCTTTTTTTCGACATCAGCCATTGCATCAAGCTTGCCTCCGAGATGAAACATCTGTGAAATGGTCAGGTTCTGAGACAATGGTTCATTCAGCCAATTAACAGTATTGAACGGAACATTTGAAATTTCCAATCCAATAACCGGAGGTGGCAGTGAATTCATAGTATTCACCCTGTGTTCAGAAGATTTAATTTTATAATCCAACGACTTCAATTGAGGATTATTTATTATAGCTTCATTCACCAAAGAATCCAGGGATTGTGCAAAGATTGAATTAATATTGAAAATTGATATTATGATTGAAAAGAAAAACATGACAAAATTTATTTTTGTATTCCATTCAAAATTCTTAATTCTTAATTCATAATTTTTAATTTTCAATCTGTAATTCGTAATTCGTAATTCGTAATTCATATTTATACTCCCTCCTTCATCCATCCAGCCATTTTGGATAACTCTAATTTTCCTTTTCTCAAGGCTCTTTCTTTCATTATGACAAAAAGAATAGGAGTTACAACAAGAACATGAACTGCCGATGTCAGCAATCCTCCAATCATCGGAGCAGTCAATGGTTTCATCACATCCGAACCCGTGCCGGTTGACCACATAACAGGAACAAGACCTATCATTGCCGTTAAAACAGTCATTAATTTAGGTCTTAATCTCAGGACAGAGCCTTCGACTGCGGCTTCATATATATCCTGTTTTGTAATTTCTCCTCTATGACCATCACGATGAGCCTTCAATCTTTTATCGAGAGCTTCATGCAGATATACTACCATTACAACACCTGTTTCAGTTGCTACACCATATAATGCGATAAATCCTACCCAAACAGCAACTGAAAAATTGTAGCCCAAAAGATATATCGCATACATACCGCCAATAAGTGCAAACGGAACAGACAGCATTACTACACCTGCTTCCTTGTAATCATGTAATGTGAAAAATAACAGGATAAAAATAATAAGAAAAACTATCGGCATAATAATTTCAATTGTTCTTTGAGCCCTGACTTTGCTTTCGTATTGTCCGCTCCAAACATAAGAATATCCCGTTGGAAGTTTCAGGTTGTCCGTAATTGCTTTCTTTGCATCAACCATTACATTCCCCATATCGCGTCCTCTTGTATTCATAAAAACAATAGAGCGGAGCATACCGTTTTCACTGCTAATCATGGGCGGTCCGGTTATTACCTTAATATCTGCAAGATAAGATAAAGGCAAAAATAATTTCGCGTTTGTATCTTCTGACAGGAGGCTCGTTCCAGTGGTATTTGTTTTTGCTCCCAGATTTTGACTTGTATTTCCCACCATTGAATTCATCGAATTTGTTTTAGTATTCTGATAACTGTCATTCATTGTATTCATTGAACTATTGCTTCCGGAAGACATTTGGTAAGCAGATACAGGAATAATCAATTTTTCCAAAGCATCAATGTTATCCCTTAAATCCCTTTCATATCTGACCCGAATTGGAAATCTCATCCTGCCTTCAAAAACAACACCGAGATTTTGCCCACCAATAGCCGTTTCAATAATATCTTGTATATCGGCGATATTAATTCCATATCTTGCGATTGCATCTTTTTTCATTGTAATATCCAAATAATAACCGCTTTGAACCCTGTCTGCAACAACATCTGCAGCACCTCTTACATTTTTAAGGATTTGTTCTGCTCTAATAGCATAATATTCAAGAGTATCCAGATTATCTCCAAATATCTTAAAACCTATATCAGTCCTTACTCCGGTAGAAAGCATATTAATCCTGTTTATTATCGGTTGTGTCCAACCGTTTCGGACACCCGGTATTTGAAGTTTCGAATCTAATTCCGCTATAATATCGCTTTTCTTTAAACCCTTCCTCCATTCGCTTTTAGGCTTTAACATTATTATAGTTTCAATCATACTCAGCGGAGCATTATCCGTCGCAGTTTCAGCCCTGCCGGCTTTACCCAGAACATGCTCGACTTCAGGAATGCTTTTTATTATTTTATCCTGAATTTGTAATATTCTATTTACCTCAGTAATCGAGGCATTGGGTAAAGTTACAGGCATATATAGAATCGAACCTTCATCCAAGGGTGGCATAAACTCAGAGCCTGTATTCAATATCATAGGAACTGTAATCAGCAAAGCAATCACGTTAATTAAAATTGTAATCTTTCTATGCTTTAATACCCAATGAATAATAGGTTCATAAATTTTGATAAAAATGTTCGTTACAGGATTTTTATTTTCGGGTCTGAATTTACCTCTCATTAAGAGAGTCATAAGTACGGGAATCAATGTAATAAGGACTATAGCCGAACCTGCCAGCATGAAAGTTTTAGTGAAAGCAAGCGGTCTGAATAATTTTCCTTCTTCTCCGGTTAAAAAGAATACCGGAATAAATGAAATCAATATTATTAATTCAGAAAAGAATATCGCTCTGCCTACCTGTTTTGCGGATATAATAGAAATACTTTTGTACTCTTCCGATGTAAGTTGTCTTTTTTCACTTAGGGCTTTTGCTATGTTCCGGTATGCGTTCTCTACCATGACAATTGAGGCGTCAACTATCACTCCAATCGCAAGAATTATACCTCCGAGGCTCATAATATTTGATGTAATACCAAACAAGTGCATCAGAATAAATGCAAGCAATACCGAAACAGGAATTTCAATTATTATTCTAACTATACTTCTGAAATGCAAAAGGAAAAGTGCAACCATCAACGAGACCACAATAGCTGCTTCAATCAAAGCTCTTGTCAGAGTACCCACTGCCTCCTGGATTAATGTACTTCTGTCATATGAAGGTAAAATTTCAACTCCCGGCGGCAAACCCGGCTTAATATCTTCGATTTTCTGTTTAACCCTGTCAATTACTTCTTTAGCATTCGAGCCGTTCCGCATGACAATAATTCCACCGACTACCTGACCTTCACCATTCTTTTCAAGAGAACCCCTTCGAATATCTCCCCCGATTTGGACAGTAGCAACATTTTTTATCAATACAGGAATACCGTTAGCCGAATTTTTAATTGCAGCATTTTCTATATCTTCTTTAGATTTAATATAACCCTGCCCGCGGACAAAATATTCTGCATCGCTTGCTTCGATTATCTTACCGCCGACTTCATTATTACTTCTACGAATAGTTTGTATAATATCTGAAGTTGTGACATTATAAGCTCGCAATTTCATCGGGTCAATATCAACCTGGTATTGCTTTATATAGCCGCCGATACTTGCAACTTCAGCGACACCTTCTACAGAAGCTAATTTATACCTGACATACCAGTCCTGTATTGACCTGAGAGTTCCCAAATCATAGTTTTTACCTTCGATAGTATACCAATATACATGCCCTACACCTGTTCCGTCTGGTCCTATAGTAGGTGTTACTCCCTGTGGTAGTTGAGCACGAATGGTGGCTAATCTTTCGAGAACTCGTGTCCTTGCAAAATAAAGGTCTGTATTATCTTCAAAAATTACAAATACGAAAGACATTCCGAACATTGATGATGCCCTGACAGCTTTCACATTAGGTAAGCCCTGCAATGAAGTAACTAAAGGATATGTTACCTGCTCCTCTACAATTTCCGGTGACCTTCCCATCCATTCTGTAAATATAATTACCTGGTTCTCTGACAAGTCAGGAATTGCATCAACAGGAAGATTTGCAAGTGTATATATCCCTATGCCTGAAAGAATGAGATATATTAAAATAACTATGAATCTATTTTTGGAACTCCAATCAATGATTTTTTCAATCATATTATTTCCGTTTCTATATGAAAATATTTTTATATTTCTGATTAATCTTCGGATTAATCCATATTTTTACTATGACAACTATAATTTTTTATTTGGTATAAATAATAATAAAGTATGCTAAAGGAATTAGCATATATGCAGGCTGAATGCTTCCGTATCGTCCCCGCATGCGGAGTTGAAATGTATAAACGATATGATATTAAATATTGGTCCTTTTAAAGGAAATACTATGATTTTAGAATGGAATTTATATATATCTTTTAAATCAATTTTAGATAATAAATTATTTGAGTAAACAGGTAATTCTATTGTGTTAATTTGATTTTCAAGAGAAACAAATACTGAATTTAATGCAATAATTTTATTGCTGTTCAAACAACAAGGAGAGCTGTGATAATTTAATCCGCTTTCTTTATTTGAAGATAAATTTTGAATGTTAGTTTCTTTTTCCTGGATTTTTTTAGCTTCACAACAGGAATGATGAACTTTTTTTGAAATGTTCTTTTCTGCCGTGAAACATTTGCAAACAAAAAGATTCGCATTGAAAGTATTTGTATTGAAAAAAGAAATATTAATTGTATTTTTATGCAAACATTTAAATATAGTAACATTAAGTCCAATAGCGGAAATAGGGAAGACCGCCAATAGAAGAATCGCTGTTATATATTTAAGTTTTTTAATCATAATTTATTTTACACTAACGAATTTACATATTGTTCATTGTAAATAATTCTTTGACCATACATACCTTCTTTTTAAACCCCATTAATTTTGAATATTTAATTTAATAATATTTTCTCAATTTCTTTCCATACATAATTCAAAAGCATCTGTGTTTTAAATTATACCAGATAACAGAATATATTATAATTTGGTAAAACATATTGCTTTATTTAAGTTGTGTTAGGAATTTATATTGAATTAATAACAAAATTTTCTTTCTAATTGCTAAATATTAAAATTGTGACATTATTTTGACAAATGTTTTACCAGAGCATGACATTCTGCTTTTGTCAAAGCAATAATTTTGCATCGTAAGAAAAGTAATGAGTCAAAAGGAGAATGAAATGGATGAAGAAAATCAAATAATCAATGTTTCTGTAAAACATGAATCGAAATGCCTGGCTGTGAAACGGACTTTTCCACCGAAGAAGGTTTAGAGAAAACAGTCAGAAGGTATAAAGATAAAAAAATTATTATTATTATTTAAAATCAAAAAGGGAAAAATTAT
>JBEKWK010000156.1:0-7416 GCA_049513175.1 FCB group bacterium | reverse complement strand
GAATTTATTTGAGGAAAGTCCTCGAAGTGTATTTTACATACTTAATTGAAACTATTTGGGGTAAAAAAAGGATACTCGAAATATATGCTAATATTGTGGAATTGGGAGATGGCATATACGGAGTAGAACAAGCTTCAAGAGTATATTTTAAAAAGCCGGCAAAAGATTTGACAAAGAGAGAAGCGGCACTCCTCGCTGCTGTTCTACCTAATCCAAGATTATGGTCTCCTGCAAAACCTACTCCTTACCTGGAGAAAAGGGTTAGTTTTATTATGGGGAGAATGGGCTCAATAGGAATACCCAGATAGATTTACGATTTTAGATTTACGATTTTAGAATTATGATTTTAGAATTGAAGTTAATTAATTTATGTTATTTTTGTCTTATTTTTAAATTTGTAAGAAATAATATTTAATTTTAAAAGAAACTACTTCTAATGAAAGAAAAGCAAACCCCTCTGATGAGACAGTATAATCAGGTTAAAAGCAAATATCCCGATACTGTTTTGTTATTTAGAATGGGGGACTTTTTTGAAACATTCGATGAAGATGCAAAAATAGCTTCTAAGGTATGCGGACTTACGCTCACTAAAAGGAATAATGGTGGTTCGGGAAATGTACCTCTTGCCGGATTCCCACATCACCAGCTCGATGCTTATCTTCCTAAGTTAGTGAAAGCGGGATATAGGGTAGCCGTATGCGAGCAGCTTGAAGACCCGAAACAGGCAAGAGGAATTGTCCGGCGAGGTGTAATCGAAGTTGTTACTCCCGGTGTTGCTTTATATGAAAAATTATTAGACGCAAAGAGAAATAATTATGTAGCAGCATTTTGTATTAAAGAAGAGAAAAATTATTCCTTTGCAGGATTAGCTTTTGCAGATATTTCTACCGGCGATTTTTTTTCTTGTGAAATACCATTAGAACAAGTACCACAAATAATAGATTCACTGACACCTGCAGAGATTTTAATAAACAAATCTCAAAAAAATGAATTTACTTCAGTTCTTGATAAACTGTCATATAAACCTGTTATTACAAAACTTGAACAATGGATTTTTGATATTGAATTTGGTAGAGAAGCTCTACTTGGGCATTTCAAGACACAGACTCTAAAAGGATTCGGTATTGAACACTTTACTATAGGCATTGCTTCTGCAGGTGCAATTCTGCATTATATGAATGAAACTCAAAATGGTCAGCTTCAGCATATATCAAAAATCAGCATCTATAATCCTGATGAATTTATGAACCTGGATTATGCAACAAGACGTAATCTTGAAATTATTTATCCGATTTATGATAATACTAAAGAGGGTACTTTAATTTCGATTTTAGATAAAACTTGTACTCCTATGGGTGGAAGGATGTTTAAGCAATGGCTCACACGACCATTGATAAAACTTGAACCGATAAAAATAAGACTGGAATCTGTAAAATCATTTTTTAATTTTGATACTGTAAGAGAGTCTATAAGAAAAATATTTTCCGAATTAAATGATTTGGAAAGAGTAATTTCTAAGATTTGTACAGGCAGGGCAAATCCTCGTGATGTAATTGCACTCAAACTTAGTTTATTGAAAATTCCGGAAATAAAAATTATTTTATCCTCTTTGCAATGTGATTCTATAAATGATTTATCAAAAAAAATGAATCCCCTTGAAGATGTTATAAATATAATTGTAAATGCTCTTATTGATGAACCAACAGTGCAGTTAGGCACAGGCAATGTTTTTAGAAAAGGATATTCTTCAGAATTGGATGATTATGTTAATGCAAAATTTTCCGGGAAAAACTGGGTTTCAAATTACCAGGAGCAGGAAAGAGAAAAAAGCGGCATTAATTCATTGAAAGTCGGCTATAATTCTGTGTTTGGATATTATATTGAAATTACAAAATCACATAATAAAAAAGTTCCCGAATATTATGAAAGAAAACAAACGTTAACAAATGCCGAAAGATATACTACTCCTGAACTGAAAGAAATTGAAGAAAAAATTCTAAATGCAGAAGAAAATATTGGCACTTTGGAACAAAATCTTTTTAATGATTTAAGAATAAAAGTATCGGAATATACTAAGCAGATTCAGGAAGACGCACATTATATTGCCACAATTGATTGCCTGCAAAGCTTTGCTGAAGCATCAAAATTGTACAATTATTGTGAACCTGATATAGATAATTCTGATACACTCGAAATTGCTGAAGGAAGGCATCCGGTTGTTGAAAGAGTATTGGGAATTGGACAAAGCTACACTCCAAATTCTACTCACATCGAATCTAAAGGTGAGTTAATTCACATTATTACAGGACCGAATATGGCAGGAAAATCTTGCTACCTGCGTCAGGTTGGATTAATTATTTTATTAGGTCAAATCGGTTGCTTTGTACCTGCGAAATCTGCGAAGTTCGGGATTGTGGACAGGATATTTACAAGGGTCGGGGCTCAGGATAACATAACTTCCGGTGAGAGTACATTTCTCGTTGAGATGCAGGAAGCGGCAAATATTATGAATAACGCAACGAGTAAAAGTTTGATTTTACTTGATGAGGTAGGTAGAGGAACAGCGACTTTCGACGGTATTTCTATTGCCTGGGCTATTACCGAATATTTACATAATGTTATCTGTGCAAAAACACTTTTTGCTACTCATTATCACGAATTAAATGAATTAGCATCGAGATATGAAAATATTGCCAATTATAAAGTAGAAGTTATTGAATCAGGTGAGACCGTAATTTTTACTCACAAAGTTATGCCCGGAGCAAGCGACCATTCATTTGGAATTCATGTTGCACAGATGGCTGGTTTACCTTTTGAAATAATTGGCAGAGCAAATACCATTATGAAGAATCTCGAGCAATCGGGTCTTGATTCAAAGAAAACCGAAATCGTAATACAAAAGTCGAATCTTGATTCTATCGTAAAAACTTCAGCACGTATACCCGAACAATTATCTATTTTTGAATTCAGAGATGATGTCCTGCGAGAAAAATTATTAAAACTGGAATTAAACAAACTTACTCCTATTGATGCTCTGCAGATATTATCAGATTACCAAAAGGAAGCTAAGAAAGGTTCAAAGAAGAAATAATTTATTAATAAGAATAATGAAAGTATTAAACAAAAAATATAATTTTCTTGCAATTGAAAATAAATATTCAAATCTGAAGGATTCTAAAATTGTTATTTTATCTGCTCCATTTGAAAATTCTACCAGCTATGGAAAAGGAACCTCTAAGGGTCCGGTTGAAATACTTAAAGCAAGTGCATTTGTCGAATTTTATGATGATGAATTTGAAAAAGAACTTTGCTTTGATATAGGAATAGCTACTATCGAACCTCTTGATTTTAAAAATAAAAAAAGTGTTGAGGCAATAAATTTCGTGGAAAAGGAAGTCGAAAAACTTTTGGAAGTAGAAAAATTTGTTGTAACAATAGGCGGTGAGCATACTATTTCAATAGCTCCAATAAAAGCGTTTTACAAAAAATATCCTTCTTTGAGTATTTTACAATTTGATGCACACTCGGATTTAAGACAATCGTATGAAAATAATAAATTTTCTCATGCTTGTACACTGGCAAGAGTAGGAGATTTTTTCCCATTAGACAAAGTTACACAAGTAGGTATCAGAGCTTTGAGTATACAGGAAGCAGATTTAATTAAAAATAAAAAAGTTAATACTTTTTTTGCTTCATCCATTAGGAGAAATATGTATGGGAAAAACTGGCAGAAGGAAGTTGTAAAAACTTTTGGTGAAAATGTTTATATTACTTTTGATGTAGATTATTTTGACCCTTCAATTATACCTTCAACCGGGACACCGGAACCTGACGGATTTTTTTATTCTGAGACTCTTGATTTATTCAGAGAGATGGCAATAGCAGGAAAAAGAATAATTGGCTTCGATGTCGTGGAACTTGCCCCAATTAAAAATTTACACCATCCGAATCTGACAACAGCAAGATTAATTTATAAAATGCTAAATTTTGCTTTCTATGCAACATCGAAATAATTTTTTCCTTGTTGATACTGCTTAAGAAAATTCGTTCTTATAATTTCATTTTCCGGTTTTCGTAAATGCGCATCATTTTCTATAATTGCAAAAGCTTCTTTTCTTGCTAAAGTAATAATATCTCCATCACCTGCCAAATCTAAAAACTGAAAAGATGGAAGCCCTGACTGTCTTGTTCCGAGAACATCTCCGGGACCTCTAAGTTTTAAATCTACTTCTGAAATTACAAAACCGTTTCCTGTTTCTTCCATTGTTTTTAATCGAATTGTTGCAGCTTTTCTTTCTTCATCAGGAATATCTTTTCTTTTGAATTCAAATTGATAATTGTCTTTTGCGGCAAGGAAACAATAAGATTGGTGACTGCTCCTGCCTACTCTTCCGCGTAATTGGTGAAGTGTCGAAAGTCCGAATCTTTCAGCATTATTGATTAACATTATAGTTGCATTTGGAACATCAATACCAACTTCAATTACTGTCGTTGCAATAAGAATATTATATTCCTTATTTAGAAATGCTTTCATGGTATCTTCTTTTTCGTACCAGAACATTTGTCCGTGAAGCAAACCACATTTAAATTCAGGAAAAATATTTTCTTTTAAATATTCGAAATGTTCAGTTGCTGCCTTTAACTCAATCTTTTCAGATTTTTCAACCAAAGGAAAAACAATGTAAGCCTGATGCCCATTTTGAATTTCTTTTTTAATAAAATTATAACAATAATTCAACTGGCTCTCAAATATAACTTTTGTATTTATTGGTTTTCTATCTTTCGGCATTTCCCTAATAATAGAAACATCAAGGTCTCCGTAAACAGTCATAGCCAAAGTTCTGGGAATAGGTGTAGCAGACATTACCAGGATATGCGGGCTTACAGAATTATCTTCATAAGAATCTACAGCAAGTTTTTTTAATGATGCCCTTTGAGCCACGCCAAATCTGTGCTGCTCATCAATAACTATTAAACCCAGCTTATTATATAAAACCGTACTTTCAAACATAGCGTGAGTACCAATAATTACATTAGCTTTTCCTTTGCTGATTTTGTCAAGTATATCATTTCTGGTTTTGGTTTTTTGACCACCAATTAACTGAACAATATTAATTTCAAATTCTTCAAAATAATTTTTAAAAGTATTATAGTGCTGTTCTGCAAGAATTTCTGTCGGAGCCATGATAGCCACTTGAAAGCCATTATCAATCACAGCAAGCATTGTCAATATTGCAACTATTGTTTTCCCGGAACCGACGTCACCTTGCAAAAGCCTGTTCATCGGTTTGCCGCTTTTCATATCATCAGTTATTTCTTTGATGACTTTTTTTTGGTCTGAAGTAAGTTGAAAGGGGAGAGATTCAAATAATTTTCTTGCTTTGGGACTTTTAGGGTTTATTACGTTTCCATTCTCATTTACTTTTACTCCTCTTTGCCTCAAAGCTAAAAATATTTCAAAATAAAATATTTCCTCAAATTTCATTCTGTATTTTGAGCGTTCGATTTCTGCTGTGGATGAAGGAAAATGCAGATTTTTAATTGAGCTTTCTATTTCGGCTAAATTCAATTTCTTTCTGAGTTGTTCAGGTAGAGTTTCGTTAAAGCTTTGTAAAGTATTTTCAAGAATAGATGAAATAACCTGGCGGAATTGTTTTATTGTCCATCTTGCATTTTTTAATTCCTGAGTCATAGGATAAACAGGTAGGATAGCACCTTCCTTATATAATATTTCATCTTCTGTATCGAACTTTTCAATTTCAGGATGATTGAAATTAATTTTACCGAATTTATCTAACTCAGGTTTACCGCTGACTGAAACTAATTCTTCAATATTGAATATTTTAGAATAATATTCAGTATATCTCCAAAAAATTATTTGTGCTTTACCGCCGGTACCATCTCCTAAAGTCAATATCAGCATTTCTTTATTCTTGCCGTATTTTCTAAGCTGCTTATTGATGATTTGTGCTACAATAGTAACTTCATTTTTAAATGAAAATGTTTTCGGTATATTATTTACGGAAAACATATTTTCCTGTCTTAGCTTCACTGCAAGTGCTTTTAATGAAGAGACTGCATTTCTATCTATATAATTTCTTGGGAAATAGTATAAAAGCTCTATGGGAGTAGTGATTCCTATTGCTGCAAGAGCTTTTGCCTTAACTGGTCCTACGCCTTTTATATATTGAAGTTCACTTACAATTTCTTTTGATTTTTCAGCCATAAGGATTTGCAATAAAATTATATATTGTAATTAACTTTGAATTTAAATTAAGAAATATAATTTTGAACAAAAAGTATTAATGACATTTACATATCAAAATATGCAAGTTGTTTATCTTAGATAGGCTGACGGATTCAAGCGGTTGCTACCTGACCATAGTTCAAAATGAAGGAACTGTCCATCAACTGATTCTCCTGTTCTCCCAATAATATGACCCTGTTTTATTTCCTGACCTTTACTCACATTAACAGATGATAAATTAGCATAAACACTACGAATGCCGTTTCCATGATTAATGATAATCAACTTTCCATAACCCGGCAGCCAATGTATCATTGATACTGAACCGGAGGCAACAGCCGCTACAGGAGTACCTGCTTTAGCATTAATGTCAATTCCGGGATTATCAAATATTGTATTGGAACCTGGATTTTTGTTTGCCCCATAAGTTCGTAAAAGATTTCTTCCGGGAACTGGCCATAAGTATCTCCCGGTAGGAGCAGAGGATTTTGTGGAAGTATGATATTCAACATTTGTTGAAGAATGTTTAGTAATCTTTTCTTCAGTTTTTGTATTAGTAGCAATATTTTCTTTAGTATGAGTTGCTTTCTTTTCAGCAGTTTTTAGTTTTGCTATTTCTTGTTGAATTAAGTTTTTGATTATTGACTTCAACTTTACTGCACTTTTTTGTTTTTCTGCTAACTGTTTTTTTAAGGCTTCCTGATTTACCTTTATATTTTTTAGAAGTTTTTGGTTGCTGGCGATATTTTGTTTAATAATTTTATTTTCTTTCTCTTTTTGGTATTTTATATACTGGTTTTCCTGGGATTTTTCCTGAAGTACATTTGTCTTTTTTGAAATTGAATCTTTCATAAAACTGAGTCTCGCAGCAAGAATATCGAGTTCATGGGATAGATTTTGAAAATAGCTGTCATAAAGAATTTCATTTTCAAATGATTTATTCAATACGATTTGTTCGGTAGGGGAAAAGTTATTTTCAAAATAAAATTTTTGAGACAATACAGAATAATCATTTTGAATATTATGGTGTTTAAGATTTAATCTGGTGTAAACTGATTTCAAATTTGATATGGAATCCTGAATTGTATGAATTCTCGAAATAAGAGAATTAATATATTGTGCTAATTTTTCACTTTCCCGTTTTCTCTCATTCAGGTTCTTAACAGTTG
>JBEKWK010000155.1:0-7460 GCA_049513175.1 FCB group bacterium | reverse complement strand
AACCCTGAACCTGACTACGGTCGTATTATTGTCTCCAACCGTAAATACATTGTTAATATGCCCTAAAGCTCCTGTAGGATTTTCATCGTTGTCGAAGCTTTTCCATACACCTGAATTATCATCCTGGTACATCCAAACCCAGTTTACATCGTTTGGGTTTGTAGGATTTAGAAAATGAGCCTGAAATGTCGTGGGAATAGTTGCTGCGGTAACGTCATAATAAAAGCAGTTATAACCATTATCCCAATTTATTAAGCAGTTGGGGCATAATAAGCCACCATCTATATTCTGAGAAACACTTAAGTTTATAGCGTTACTTTGGGCTAATACTTCTGTACGAGTCTGAGAAAAAATTACCAGGCTCACCATTATAAAAATATATTTTAAAAAATTATTTGTTTTCATAATGACCTCTTTTTTTAACCTTAAGGAAATTAACCGAATAGATTAACATTCTTAAAATTTCTTATAATTAATCTTTTTATATATTTTTAAAATCAATAAATTAAATGAACTTTTTTTATTCAAACTAACCCTCCTTAATAAAGGAGGGTCAGATTTATTTTTTAACAACTCTCTTAGACTTATAAATTCTTATAAGTGTGGTGCAACATCATTTGAGTAATCACCTGTGATTGTGAATATGTCAGTTAAGTTGACACCAGCGGCTGCTGAATTGTCTGCTGACATTGAAAGTGCACAAACTCTATAGTAAAGGCTGTTAGATCCAATATGGAAAATACCGCCTGTACCATCGGCATGCTCGTCCCAAACTGCTTCCCATGAAGGTACGTAAGAATCATCACTATAATCGGTTTCGGTCACGATTGTTACACCGGATTCCGGGGGAGTTGTGTTTGTAATGTTTACTAAAACATTGCAAGATGCACCACCTGTGATGGTCCACTGAACGCATTTGCTATCATCGAAATTAACTGTACAACCCGGGCAAACTGCTCCGAGTTCTACTGAACCGGTATTGGTTGTTATACAAAGAGGCGGTTCGACGGTATAATAGAATGTACCGGTTGCTTCTTTATGGCTGTTTGTGTTTGGTGCGGCATTGGCAACTAAGGTCAATGCAAACAATATTGCAAGTACTGTATATAATTTTTTCATTGTTTTATCTCCAATAAAATTGTTTTTAAAATTTTTATTATTTTTTTTTAAAACTGAAGCTTAACTAGTAATTATTAATTAGTAATTCGTAATTATAGTAAGCTTCGCCGATAGCTTATGAACAACCTTCTTTTTACAGATGCGGTGCAACATCATTAGTATAATCAGCAGTTATAGTAAATATATCTGCTAAATGTACACCGGCAGCAGCCGAACTGCTTGCTGAAAGTGAATTTGCACAAACTCTGTAAGTAAGCCAGTTGGTTCCAATATGATAAACACCGCCGGTACCGTCCGCATGCTCTCCCCATGCTGCTTCCCAGGTGATATTATTCTGGTCGCTATACGTGATAGCGGTTCCGATAGTAACACCTGATTCAGGAGGAGTAGTGTTTGTTATGTGTACTAATACATTACAAGAAGCACCGCCTGATATTGTCCAGCGAACGCACTTCGAATCCCGAAGGTTGACAGTACAACCCGGGCAAACTGCACCGAGGTCCTGTGTAGCTACGTTTGTTGTTATGACTAAAGGTGGCTCAACCTTGTAATAGAAAGTACCGGTAGATGACTTGTGACTGTTCGTGTTTGGAACAGCCGAAGCCACAAACGTTATTGCAAATAATATTGTGACTATTGCATATAACTTTTTCATTGTTTTACCTTTTTATTATATTGTGTTTAAATTTATTTTTTAACCTTGTGGAGTAAACCTTTTATGATTCATATGAAATTTACTCCACAGGTGATAAATTTTCAACCTGTTCGCCCTGTTTTTTTATAAAAAGAGGACAAAAGGCTTACGAATCAATTATTATAAGTGTGGTGCAACGTCATTTGAGTAATCACCGGTAATGGTGAAAACGTCCATAAGGTTGGTGCCGGCTGCAGCAGAGTTGTCTGCTGACATTGAGAGTGCACATACACGATATTGAAGGTCGTTAGTTCCGATATGGAAAATTCCGCCTGTTCCGTCAGCATGCTCGTCCCAAACTGCTTCCCATACGCCCGGTCCCTGTGAGTCATCGGAATAATCAGTTTCAGTTATGATCGTAACACCGGATTCCGGAGGAGTTGTATTTGTAATGTTTACTAAAACATTGCAAGATGCACCACCAGTGATTGTCCACTGAACACATCTACTATCGGTAAAGTTAACTGTACAACCCGGGCAAACTGCGCCGAGGTCAACTGAACCGTTGTTTGTTGTAATCACAAGGGGTGGCTCTACGGTATAGTAGAATGTACCTGTTGCTTCTTTGTGGCTGTTTGTGTTAGGTGCAGCGTTTGCAACTAATGTTACTGCAAATAAAATTGCGATTATTGCATATAATTTCTTCATCGTAAAATCCTTTTATTATTGTTAAAAAATAAATAAATGTTATTTATAAATACTGAAGTAATTTTTACTTCGCCAACGTTGCCTTAGATATTTTTGTTATTGTCCTGAATTTCATCTAAAACTAAGTTTAGTTTCCACCATACTTAAATTGGGACATTTTCCTATAATATTCGGTTGTTATTTTCTTCTATCGTTTGTTTGTTTTCCCCAAAACAAACATCTTGAACGGTTATATACTTATGCTGGGGAACATGAGTATTACCATTGAAGAAATCGCACACCGGATTATATCCTGTCCAATCTGAGTGAAATTCTGTCAAATAACTTAAAATAAATTTTTTCTTGATTTCTGATTTTTTCAACAAATGTTTTTTATAATATTTAAACATTTTTGTTTGTTTCACTTGAATTCCTTACCTTTATGAGTTAAGTAAAAAATTCATCTCGAATATTAATTTGTATAAAAAATTCAATACAAACATAAGAAGAAAATTTAGGATAAGCAAACTTTTTTTTTCAACAACTTAAAATTTTTTTTATTGGAATGTTTAATTATATTATATTTCAAAGTATTAGACCTTTATAAATTTTTTATAAATATTTTAAATCAAGTAAAAAAACTAAAAATCTGTAAGTTGGTTATATTATAAATGAATACACAATATTTTAGGAATATAAATAAATATCATTAAGAAGAGTATTTCATATAATGTATATTTGTCATTCTGACCGAAGGGAAGAATCCAGTATAGTAGCGGGATTATGAGTTATATATTAAAAGATTGCAATTATACTTTCTGCATATTTTTGTTCTTGTACCCAAGCTCCTGCTTTGGAACATCTCGATATTGGATACTAAGCAGGAGCTTAGTAACCGGAAGCAAACTTATTTATTCAGTCATTCCCGCGAAAGCGGGAATCCATAAAACCGCATGAATACTGGATTCCAACTTTCGCTGGAATGACAACTTTAATGATTCCATGACTTTTCACACAGTCTCTCCTGTTTGGGAACATCTCGATATTTGTTACTAAACAGGAGCTTAGTAACCGGAAGAATAATCCCATAGGGATTAATCATCTGTAACACAGCAACCAGGCAGCCACTGCAATCCCGGTGATAGGACATAAAACTTAGAAATAGAAGTAGAAACAGAAGGATGAGCAACTCCTGACGGAGTTGGGTGGTGCAGGATATTCATTTTATAACAGATGAACAACTCCTAATGGAGTTGAGGTAGTTTTTGTCCTTGTTCCCAAGCTCCTGCTTGGGAACAAGGATGAAAATTCCCCCTCTATTAAGAGAGGGCTGGGGTTGAGTAAATCGCTTCAAATTATTTCATTACTACGAATAGCTTAGAATCTGAAAACGTTCCCGCAGTCATTTTATATATAAATACTCCATTAGGAAAATTAGTTGCATCCATTATTGCCTGATGTCCGCCGGCACTCTGAACATTATCAACGAGAGTGGTTATTTTATTTCCCAGCAAATCATAAATTTCAAGATTTACCCTGGTTTCTTCAGTTATAGTATAATTAATAACGGAGTAGTTCTTTACCGGGTTGGGATAGTTCTGCCCGAGTGAAGATACAGATAAATTAACATTATTATGTACAGAAGTAATAGAATCAACAAGTTTGTATGGTCTCATCATTTCGTTGTCTTCATGGTCGAGTATATGACAATGCCATACATATCCCGGTCCAACTGTAGGGTCGAATGGGAATTTTTCACCTTCCTGTGGTGCAAATTTGATTGCAAATGTTGTAACTTCTTCCGGATATACCACATAAGTATCTTTTACACCCATTTCATTTGGATTAGGATTAATAATATTGTTGATTAGAAATTGTTCAATTGGAACCGTATAATATGGTGCATCCATAGGAACCGGAATCACAGGGTTCAGACTATCATACACTTTCGTATAACCATCCCTGTCAAACTTTTGACGTTGTATGAGATGGAATTGAACCAGGTGAATATGAATAGGATGAGCATCGTCTGTGAGGTTGACAATTTTCCATATTTCGGAAGAACCGACTTTTGGAGTTTCCGTTATGGTATAATCCCACATTTTTCCGTCTAAATAACTGCCAAGAGGACCATTGTCACCTTCGACTTCGTATAGGGCAAGAATCCTGGTTTTGGAGATATTACCGGGCAGGGGAATCGGTCTCATAATACCGGGAGTAACACTATTGTCAACGCCTTTTAACGGTTTGTTTACACGGAACTGTATGATTTGAGCCGTTGTTTGCGGCACGGCAGTATCACCGTCAGGATAGGGTGCATTTGCATCATTCATTAATATAATATTTGTTCCCATAGGAATTTTGGAAAAATCAACTATCAAATCCGTCCTTTCGGCAGGAGCCATCAGCAAATTCGTCATGGTGGCAGAACTTGGAAGATAGCCGCCGTCAGTTCCTATTTGAGTGAAAGGCATATTATTTGAAAAACTAATATCATAAAACCTAGCATTGGAGCCGTTAAGCACTCTGAATCTATATTTTCTCGGCTCAACGTCTAGATGGGGCCAGACCGTACCGTTTACCAAAATAACATCACCAAAAAATTCAGGATTCCAGAATGGATGAGTATCAGGGTTAACGCCACTATCCGGAAAAGCAAGCGAGCCGTCAGTATAAAACATTTTATCCTGAATAGCAAGCGGAATTTCATAATCTCCCTTGGGAAGTTTTGATGCTATGGTATCATTATTATCCCGGATAATATAAAAGCCTACCAAGCCGGCATATACATTCAACCTTGTCATACCGAGTGCGTGGTCATGATAAAATAAAGTGGTAGCCGGCTGACTATTATGATAAGTATAAGTATCCTGGTGCCATTGTGGTCCTTTTATTTGGAATCCCGGTGTGAACCAACCCAGAGGACCACCGTCGCTGTAAGACTCGGTTTCGCCTCCGTGCAAATGCACAACCGTAGGGACAGGACCGGTGTAATGAGAAAAAGTTTTACCGCTGTCAAGCGGGTCTGCCCAATGCAATGTTTGGTCAACTGAGAATAAATGCTTTAAAGGATTACCAATACTGTCAACGAGATTATTAGTCCATTTAACTTGTATCGGAACTCCTTTTGTAACCTCAAATGTATAGCCGGGATAATGGGCGGTAGCTTTGCTCGTTCCATAAGCCCACACTGTAGTTGGAGGTAATTGGCTATGAAGTTTTTGTGTTATTTGATACATGCCTACTTCATAATAATTTGTACTAAATGGAAGCATGATAGGTGGTATAATCAGTGAATCAACCCATTTTGTTAAAGTTGTTGGGTCAAGGGGTGTTTTTGAATGTAATGCAATGGAATTTAATAATAAAATCAATATAAAGAATAGTTTGATATATATTGATTTCACAAAAAAAATAAAATTAGGTTTCATAACAACCTTTCTTGAGTACTGTATGTAATAGTTAATTGTAAAAAAAAGAACTTAAACGGATAATTATTTTTGAATACCTTAATATTATACAAAAATAATATATTGATTTTGCAATACAAAATAATATTTTAGTAATAATTAAATTATTTGTTCTTTGAAATGAATAAATTATTTAAAATAATATGTTTTTTTTGATTCAACGCATAAAAATAAATTTAATAATTTTATTATGAGCAAGATTTGGTGCGGTGTGTCAAATATTATTATTGAGTATTATTGAGCCACCAAATATCCTAAAACAAGGAAAACATTTATTATACAAAATATAGAAATTACTAAAATCATACTTTTTTTTTAAAAAAAAAGGTATCACCTGTTAAGATTTTCAAATGGAAATTATCAATTTTAAAAGCTACCAGAAACTGGGTTAAATCGTCTTTTAATCCCATAGGAATTAATCATCTGTAAAAGAGCAAATATAGGAGTCGTTGCAATTCCGGTCATTGAACATAAAACATAGAAATAGAAAATACACACCCCCTGCCCCCTCTTGTTAGAGGTGGAAAAGACTTTAGAGTGATATTTGTAAGATTTTATCCTTCATATATTTACAACAAGATTTTAAATACTTTTTTAAACGGTTGAAAAAACTATTGAAAAAACAGTTGAAAAAATAATTGAAAAAAGCATTGAAAAAATAATTAAAAAACGGTTGAAAAAACTATTTAAAATTTACATTTTATTTTTGTCCTGAATGTTCTTTGATAAGAGGCGGATGTATTTAATTCTTTGTGTTTTCTTTGTGTCTTATTCTTAGTGCCTCCTTGTGATTAAATGATTTAAAATCTTTTTTAACAAAAAGCACACAAAGATATTCACAAAGGTCACAAAATAAAACACTTTTCATATAATATAGATGAAAATCCTCCAAAGAAAGTAGTACAAATAATTTTATAATTGAAGACATTATTAATACTTACAGATAAGGAATATAAAAAAATCGGGTTTTTTGGAGGATTTGGAGGCGAGTATAGGATAAGTTTTTTGAAATTGAATAGTTGCAGAGGGACTTGGGAAGTTGGATTTGGAGGGTTTTGGAGGGTGTAGGGAACAGACATATATGTACCGTAAATTGTTGAAAGTAAAAAGTTAAAAGTAAATCTAAAATCTACAATCTAAAATCGTAAATCATTACTTAGGTTGTTTTTCTGTAACGCCAAATTGCCAGGCTAAGAATGGCAATACCGTATATCAAAAGGGAAAGGAATTCGGTTTTCAATTCGGAAAAGCCTGAACCTTTGAGTAGATTCATTCTCAGGGCTTTCATATAGTAGGCAACCGGATTTATTTTATTGAGTGTTTGAGCCCATTGAGGCATATTCTCTACCGCTGTGAACAGCCCGCTCATCAGAATAAATATCACCACAAAGAACCAAGCGATAAACATAGCCTGTTGTTGAGTATTCGTTACCGTAGCTATGAACAAGCCCATTCCAAGCACTACAACAAGGTATATTGCAGTGAATGTGAAAATGACGAGGAGATTTCCGACCATAGGTATATCGAATAATATTTTACCAATTGTCAAA
>JBEKWK010000154.1:0-7500 GCA_049513175.1 FCB group bacterium | reverse complement strand
CTGACCAGGTTATCATAGATATGATAAAAGAAGAATTGAAAAAGCCAGATGTAGCACACGGATATATACTCGATGGCTTTCCAAGAACTGTCCCGCAAGCGGAAGCTCTGAGTGCTTTACTTGAAAATATGGAACAGAAGCTGGATGCTGTTTTGGTATTAGAGGTTCCTGAAGAAGATTTGGTTAAAAGACTTACTGCCCGTCGCACATGCCGTACTTGCGGGAAATCATATCATCTCATTTACAATCCGCCCAAACAGGAAGGAATTTGTGACTTGGACAGTGGAGAACTTTACCAGCGAGATGATGATAAAGAAGAACCCATCAGGAACAGGCTGAAAGTTTATGAGAATCAAACAAAGCCATTGATTGAATTTTACTCAGCAAGGAAACTAACAGTATCCATACATGGTACAGGCAAGATAAAGGAAATACATGAGAAAATAAAACTACATCTGGATAAGTTTAAATAGATTTTAATTTGCCATGTATTAATCAGATTATTTAAAAAATCTAAAAAATAATTATAATAAAATAGAAATATCTGAAAATAAATTAAAGGTTGTATATGTCAAAATTCATATTTTTTTCAATCATAATGGGTTTGCTCATGATTAATTTATCAGAAGGAAAAACAAAGGCAGAAAAAGTCTTCCCTTATAATTATAATGTCGAGCTACTAAATAACGGATTAAAAGTAATTCTGATAAAAATGCCGGTTGAGGGAAAAATTGCCTACTACACTATTGTCCGCACGGGCAGCCGCGATGAATACGAACCCGACCATACCGGTTTTGCACATTTCTTCGAACATATGATGTTCAGGGGCACAAAAAAATATCCCGGTAATGTTTATGACAGCCTGATTACATTGATGGGCGCCGATGCTAACGCATATACAACAGATGACTATACTTGCTTTCATCTGAATTTCACGAAAGAAGATTTAGAAAAAGTAATGGAACTCGAAAGCGACCGATTCCAGAATTTATCCTATGCAGAACCTGCATTCCAAACAGAAGCGGGCGCTGTTTACGGTGAATATAGAAAAGGCAAAACCAGCCCTTATTTTTTACTTGAGGAAAGAATTGCTGAAACAGCTTTTACATCCCATACTTATAAGCACACAACAATGGGATTCGAAAAAGACATAGCCGCAATGCCTATGATGTATGATTACAGCAAAAGTTTCTTCAAGAGATATTACCGACCTGAAAATACAATAATTGTTATAACAGGGGATGTTGATTTTTCTGATTGTACAACTCTCATCGTAAAATATTATGGTAAATGGGAAAAGGGCTATGTTACTCCACAGATACAATCAGAACCTGACCAAAATGGTGAACGGATTGCTAAAGTAAACTATCCGGGCAAAACTTTACCTATAGCAACAATTTCTTATAAAGCAGATGCCTTCCAACCTACTAATAAATCATTTGTAGCTCTTGATTTGATGGGCGAACTGGCATTTGGTGAAAACAGCGATTTATACAAAAAGCTATATATTAAAGAACAAAAAATACAGGGAATATTCCACGACCTGCAAATGAATAAAGACCCAAATCTCTTCACTATATCAATTATTATAAAAGATGAAGAAGACGTTTTGAAAATTGAAACTGAAGTATATGAAAAAATTGCAGAATTTCAATCAAAGCTTGCCGATAAAACACAACTCGACAACTTAAAGAAAAGGCTGAAATATTCATTTCTAATGGGATTGGATACACCCGATAAAGTAGCCGGCGGACTCGCACGGATACTTGCCGTCGCTGGCGATATGGAAGCACTTGAAAATTATTATAAAACAATTGAAAGTATTTCCCCCCAGGATATTCTGGATGCAGCAAGAAAATATCTTGTTCAATCAAAAAGGACCGTCGTAACTTTAACAGGGAGCAAATAAAATGAAAAGTACAATTATTTATTTATCCGCATTTTTAATTTTTACAGGGGCATTTATGTTAAGCGGCAAAGAAACAAAAACTAATATTAATTCTTCAAATTTGGTTCTACTTCCTGTTAAAGATGACCCTACTATTTCCTTTAGGATATGGTTTAAAGCCGGCTCTCAAAATGACCCTGATGGTAAAGATGGACTTGCCCTTCTTACTGCAATGATGCTGACAGACGGTGGCACAAAAAATAATAACTATGAAAAAGTTCTTGAAAAGCTTTATCCTATGGCATCTTCATACGGCTCCAAAGTGGATAAGGAAATGACTGTAATTTATGGCAGAACTCATAAAGATAATTTAAAATCATATTATTCTTTATTTTCAGATGCCATTCTGAAACCTGCTTTTGCTAATGAGGATTTCCAGAGGATAAAAAGTAATATTCTGAATTTCATCGAAAATGATTTGAGATATTCAAGCGATGAAGAACTTGGAAAAGCCACATTATATAAATATATTTTTGAACATACAAAATATGAGCATCTGACCGAAGGGAGTATTCAAAGCCTGAAAAATATTACACTCGACGATGTCAAAAACTTTTATCATAAATATTATACAAAAGATAATGTCGTATTAGGCGTTGGCGGCTGTTATAACGAAAGTGATATAAAGAAGATTCAAACTGATTTTTCAAAATTGCCTGAAGGAAAAATTCAGGATACTCCCAAACCTCAACCTGAAAAAATTGACGGCTTAAATTTATTTATTGTTGATAAAAAATGTGATGCAACTGCTATAAGCTTCGGATTTCCAATTGACATTCTTCGTGGAGATAAAGATTTTTTCGCACTTGCACTTTTTGTCTCATGGTTTGGTGAACATCGCAACTCTTCAAGTCATTTATACCAGGTTATCCGTGAGCAAAGAGGAATGAACTATGGCGATTATGCTTATATAGAGACATTCCTGGACGGTTCTTCCCTGCAAATGCCGGACCCTAACAATGCGCGTAAGCAACAGATTTTTGAAGTATGGCTTAGACCTGTCCAGCACATTCACAGGCATTTTGTTTTAAGGGCTGCAATGCGTGAATTACAAAAAGTGGTTGACAATGGAATGACAAATGAAGATTTTGAAATTACAAAAAAATTCCTTAATAAATATGCCTTAAACTATGCCCCAACTACGAATAAAAAACTCGGTTATGCTTTAGACAGCAAATTTTACGGAATAGATAAAGAAGGTGATTACATCAGTCTCTTCAGAAAAAATATTAATGAACTTACTCTCGAACAAGTTAATAATGCAATCAAAAAACATATACAGTATAACAATATAAAAATTGGAATCGTAACTGATAATGCTCAGAAATTCAAAGAACAGCTTGTAAATGATGTACCGAGTCCTATTAAATATGATACGCCAAAACCTCCTGCTGTTCTTTTTGAAGACAAACAGATTGAAAAGTATCCATTGAAGATTTTACCCGAAAAAGTAAAAATCGTTAAGATAGATGATATGTTTGTGAAATAAATTCAATCAAATCTCATTCTCACAACCCGGCGTGGGATTGAAACAAAACATTAGTATTAGTATTGCTCAGAATAAAAGCATATATTAGCAATATATAATATTTTTATTATGGTGCTAATTTGAAAACCACGTACAAATTTTTACCTTTATTATTTTTGTTGTTAATATCACAACAGAATTTGTTTTCACAAGTTGATACTCACAAACAAAACAAATCGAGCAAACAAAAATCATACAATTCCACATTAGGAAATAATAATTATTTTATAGAGAACAAAGGGCAGTGGTCGAAGGAAGTAAAATTTCTCGCAAGATTAAATGGATTAAATGCCTGGATTACAGATGATGGAATTGTATATGATTTTTATAAAATTGATAAAATACAAGATTCTTGCAATACAAGGTTTAATCATCATCTAAACAATATACTCAAACACCAATATACCAATTCGACTATTAGAGGTCATGTAGTCAAAATGTCATTAGTCAATCAATCCCCTACTTCACAAAATAAATTTATAGGAATAGACAAACAGGAAACATATTATAATTATTTTATAGGAAATGATTCAACAAAATGGGCTTCATTTGTACCACTATACAAGAAAGTTTTAATTCAAAACGAAACCAGCGGAATAAATACAAGATATTATTTTGATGACGGGAAAATCCGCTATGATTTAATAATAGCTCCAGGAAAAAATCCTTCCGAAATTGCCTTTGATTGTGATTTGGGAAATGATTCGCAATACACAAAATATATAAATGAAAATGGAGAGCTTGTTCTAAAAACTTCACTTGGAGAAATAATTCAAGGCAAAATTTATGCTTACCAGGAAATTAATGGTCAAAGAAAAGAGATACCTTGTAATTTTAAAATTAATATAGATAATACCATAGCTTTTAATTTAGATTATTACAATAAAGAATTTCCAATAATTATTGACCCTCTTATCTATTCTACATACATAGGAGGTTCTCAATTCGAATACTCATATAAGATTACGAATGATGCAAATGGAAATGCATTTATTACTGGAATTTCTGTATATAATCCTTCAGATTTTCCAATTACACCGGGTGCATATCAAAATACTTTTAATAATTATGAAAATATATTTGTAACAAAATTAAATCCTACAGGGTCTGCACTAATTTTTTCTACTTTTATTGGGGGTAGCATTTCAGATAGAGCTAATGGAATTGCAATAGATAGCTATGCTAACATTTATATTAGTGGTTCTTCATCATCACATGATTATCCGGTAACGTCAGGAGCTTTTCAGACAAAATTTGGTGGTTATAATACTTTAGATTATTGGACTGCAATTGTAACAAAATTAAATTCAACAGGTTCTGCTCTCATTTATTCAACATATATTGGAGGCAATAATCAGGATGCAGCTTGCGGAATTGTGATTGATAAAAATGAGAATGTATTTATTTCCGGTATAACTAATTCCCAGAATTTTCCTGTAACTATAGGAGCCTTTCAAAAAAAAATTAGAAGCTTTGATCCAAATGATAGTTTTTGTGGATTTGTTACAAAACTAAATTCGACAGGTTCCGATCTTATATATTCAACTTATATTGGAGGGGAAGTAGGTGAATATGTTAACGATATGACTATGGATACAAGTGGCAATATATTTATTACAGGTTGTTCATGGTCAAAGAATTTCCCTGTTACAAAAGGTACATTTCAAACTAATTTAAGAGGTGATTATAATACTTTTATCTCAAAGTTAAATTCAACCGGTACGGCACTAATATATTCAACATATATAGGTGGCAGTTATTGTGATGAAGCATTGGGAATTACTATTGATTTAAATGGGAATGCTTATATAACAGGTAATATTCAATCTGATGATTTCCCTGTAACAAAAGGTGCATTTCAAACAACAAGAGCGGGTTATTCGGATGCAAACATTACAAAACTGAGTGCAGATGGTAAGAACCTTATTTTTTCAACTTACTTTGGAGGTGGGTACAATGATATGGCTCAAAATATTGCCCTTGATAGTAGTGGTAATATCTATATTACAGGTAGCACCGGTTCTGATAATTTTCCAACAACAATTGGTGCATTCCAAACTATTTATCATGGGAACAATGATGTTTTTGTTACAAAATTTAATCCAAGTTGTACTCAAATAATATATTCAACGTTCCTTGGAGGTAGTGATTTTGACTATGCTCATGGGCTTTCATTAGATAATTCAGGCCATGCTTTTATTACAGGTTGGACATTTTCTAATGATTATCCAGTTACACCGAACATTTTCCAAAATTTATTACATGGAAACAATGACGCATTTGTAACAAAACTAGATTTCCTCCCATTAAATTCAATCACCTTAGGAGATATTGTTTCTCCTATTTGTGCAGGTTCGACTATTGATATTCCGGATACAATCATAGGCATTTTTAATCAAGGAAATTTATTCATTGCTCAACTTTCTGATTTAAATGGAAATTTTAATTCACCAATTGTCCTTGGAAGTATAACCGGAACCACATCCGAAACATTTTCAGTGGTGATTCCAAAAGATACACCTCCAGGTAATAATTACAGAATAAGAATTGTATCAACTGACCCTCAGGATACCAGCTTACCCAATGCAATAAATCTGACAATTACCTCTTTACCGATTCCAACAATCACAGGAGCAAAATCTGTTTGTCTTCATAATGTTTGTAATTATATCACTGATACAATCAGTGGATGTACGTATTTATGGAGTGTATCTCCAAATGGCTCGATTGTCGGTGTCGGTTCATTGAATAAAAACTCTTTAAATATTATATGGAACAGCGGCATTTCAGGAAGCATTACTTTGGTTGTGTCTTTGGATTCTACAGCATGCACGGATTCAACTTTCATGGTTGTGAATATAAATCCTTTGCCTGTACCTAAAATATCGGGACCTGTAAATGTATGCTATCCTGCAACAGTACAATATACATCCAATAACGGAAAGGATATTGAATATAAGTGGGAAATTTCAGGTGGTAACATTGTTGGAAGTCCAGACTCAAGTTCAATTGATGTTGAATGGGATACTGCGTCCCAGGGTACAATAACTTTAATTCAAAAATTTACTTCAACGGAATGCCAGGATTCTACAACCATTGATGTAGCTCTATTCGCCTATCCCAAGCCAATCATTTATGGTTCTATGCAAGGATGTGAATATAATTCTTTTCAATATTCATCAAATAAAGATTCTAGCATAAATAATAAATGGATTGTTGCAGGCGGTACAATAATTAATTCTGATTCGAGTAAAAATGTAACTGTTTTATGGAATAAGGCAGGTTCAGGTACAATTACACTGATACAATCTAACATTTTATCTAATTGTATTGATTCTACATACCTCGATATAATAATCAATCCTGTACAGAAAGTTAAAATAATTGGCGATAGTGTTATTTGCAATGGCACGGCTATAACTTTGTCATCAGACATAGATGCAGAGTCTTTTGCCTGGTCAACAGGAGACACGACAAAAAGTATTACTATCAAAAAGGGAGGAATATATAGCCTGACTATAACTGATACAAACGGTTGTACGTCAACGATAAGTAAAACTATCAATGAATATGATTTCAACCTGATAGTTAATACACCCCTTAAATTTGATTCCTGTTGCACAGGCAGTATTTCGGAAAGAGAATTTCATATTAAAAACCAATCAAACTGTAAAGTCAATATTAAAAATATTTATTTAAAAGATGGAAGATATTTTTCTCTTGCCGGAAATAATTTCCCGATACTGTTGGATACGAATGGATTGTTCATTCAACAGGTCAATTTT
This sequence comes from FCB group bacterium, assembly GCA_049513175.1. Lineage (GTDB taxonomy): Bacteria > Bacteroidota > Ignavibacteria > Kapaibacteriales > UBA2268 > JBEKWK01. The sequence goes on along the minus strand of JBEKWK010000154.1, from coordinate 239 downwards.
TCACCCGATATGGCAATTGATTATAGTGATTCAATATTTATAGAAGTTGACAATCCATGCCCACAGTTATTGATTGCAAAAGCCGGCGGAAGCGGGATTATAAAAGCTCTGATATGGATTCCTGATACGACGGCGAAACCCGGCGACCTGAATTATTTAGTCCCTGTTAATTATCTTGTTACCTGCGGAAAAAATCTTCCGGACAATGACACATACAAATTTCAGATTCATTATGAATT
>JBEKWK010000153.1:0-7519 GCA_049513175.1 FCB group bacterium | reverse complement strand
AAAAAGCTTCATATCCTGAGTGAATAAATAATATTTATCTGAAGCACCACTTATCCAAAGTCCATTACGCAGCAGTTTACAATAAATTGATAGTCTTTGATTATTTGTATCTACATAATTTTTAATCCCATAATTATCTACTAAGAAAAAGTTCGCATAATAGTTCCAATCAAACCGCAGATAGCCGGGTGCGGGATTGTCCAATGCAGTAACAGTCCATGCGGTGTCAACTTGTGCATTAAGACCGTTACTTAGAAAAAATAATAAAAGTATTGTCAGACATTTTATAAAATATAAATTTTTCATTATTATATCACTTAACAATAATAATTTTCTCAAATTTAATTTTATTAGCACTAGTAATTTTATAAAAATATATACCGGTCTCAATACCTTTAGATTCCCAATTGAATTTATAATTTCCAGATTCTAAATATTTATTTAAAATTATTTCCAATTCTTTACCTTCAAGACTAAATATACTTATAGTCGTTTTACCTGCTTCTTCAATTCTAAACTCAAATGTCGTAGTACTGCAAATTGGATTGGGATAATTTGTTATAACGATTTCTTTATTATCGGGTAAAATTTCATTTACGAAAGTTATATTTTCAATTGTGACATTAGTTAAACTGATGGTAGAGAGAGTCGAATCCAAAACGCTTGTAATCTTGATTTTATAAGTGTTGTCCGGTTGAACATTTGGCGGAATACGCCAGCTAAAAGTCCCAGACGGCGAGCTTATTGAATCTTTAATAAGCTGAATTAATTCACCATTCCTCATCAATTCTATTTTAATGAGACCGTCAAAATTTTGCTCCCATCGGATTATTTTGGGAATTGTATCTTTAACCAATGTATCTCCACCATTAGGAGCTATTATTTTCAGAGATGGAGAATCAATTATTTTACCTAGTACGAATTCTCCAAAACCATTGAAATTTACATAAATATCCTCTGAATCATATTCAGTGCTCAACTCAATGAAATTTCCAATTGATTCCTTATCTCTTTTGTATATTATGATTTTGGAAGGGTCTCCTATATTTGCTACAGTATAAGGTTTGATTTTAAAAGTACCGCTTATACTTTTTATTCCATCCTGGCTAAACACCCATCTATATGGTAAAATTTTTGTAAAGATTGTGCCTTGGTAATTAGCTGTAGGCGGTGCATAGTTATGCTTTTCGATAGCGGTCAACCCTGAACCTGTTAAGGAAGCAACATTAATTGTAACACCTGTCGTATATATACTATCATTGAAATCATATACTTGGATTTCATTGATAAATTTTGAAACTGCATTCATCCTCGTAATCAGCCTATATGCTTTATAAATAGGGGTCGGAGATTGAATTCTCAATTCAAATGCAACGGAATTGTCCGGTTTAACCTCAGTTATTTGTTGACCGCCCCAATTAATTAAGGTATTGCCATTAGGCAGCCTGAAAACACTACCCATATCAGATTGATAAATCGGGGGAGAATTTTTATACTCCCATACTTTTGTGGCAGTTTTTTTTACCTGGTCAATGTTGTATTCGACAGCTCTTGAATATTGTGGATTCTTCAAATTCCCGTTATCAAACATTAATATGTTACCATTGGGAAGTAATGAAATAGAATGTTGGTGAGAAAATCCTTTAAAGCCATTATTGTCATTATTGGAATCATTTGTAAATGTGAATTGATTGTTTTTACACATTGAACCACCGAAACGCCAAATTAATTGACGTGTTGCTTTATTAATTTTTGTGATTTCATCTAAATGTCTGAATGATATTATTAAATTACTGTCATTATCTTCAACAAATGAATTTATGTGTGTAAAGTCAATTACCTGTTGAGTCAAATCTATATCAGCTGTAACATCTGTTATTTTCAAATAGTCTTTAGCTTTCCATTGCCAGAAAATTGTTCCGGAGTGGTCTGTTTCAACTAATACATTACTATTTACCTGAGCATTTTTTTTCCCCCTCGGGACAATATTGCTTAAGTCTATAAAATTCTTTTCCTGGCATAATAATAAATAATGTCCGTTAGATAATGCTTCAGTTTCATGAAAATCAATTGAATATATTTCAGGCAAAGGAAATGGAATACTATCAGTTAGCTTCATATCCATTGTGTACAAATAATATTTATCTGCACCACCGGTTATCCAAAGTCCGTTACGGAGCAGTTTTGTATAAATTGATAGTCTTTGATTATTTGTATCCAAAAATTGTTTATCACCATAATTATCTAAAAGAAAAAAAATGGGATTTAATGAACAATTAAACCTGAGATATCCGGGTGCAGGATTATCTAAAGCAGTAACTGTCCAGGTATTGTCAAATTGGGCTTTTGAGGAAACTTTAAAAAAAAATAATAGAATTAGTATTATCAGTAATTTAAAGAAATTAAATTTTTTCATATTATTTTTTTATTTAATAGTTTTCATCCAATCCACAATATCTGTAATTACATCCCCGGCAATATTTCCGGGTATTCGTTCTTCTTCGGGTGAAGATTTACCTTTGCCTTCCATGAACAGGTGATTAAGTTTTGGATAAAGCTTAAAATGAACATCTTTTCTTGAAGTTAAATCCTTTTTCCAAATATTAAAGTCATCTATAGTTACTTTATAATCTCTTTTTCCCTGAAGGAATAGCATAGGTTGTTTCAAAGTAATAGCGAGTTTTGCAGGATTATACCCTCTCAAATCGAGCCAGTAAGAAGCCGGAATATTCATTGGAAGAGTAAAGGCAGGCGTTGCTAATGACAGAGTAGAGTCTTTTACTCTTTCAATACTGGCTTTTAAACTATCTAAAAATATCCCTTTACCTTCCGTACCTTCTTTATCGCGTGATAAAAGAAAAATATATTGGTCGAGTATTACATCTTCGGGATTGCGTGTAATTCCTGCTAAAAAGATTAATCCTTTTATATCCCCATCTGCTTCGGCTATTCTTGGTAATGCATAACCACCATAGCCATGCCCAAGTAAAATTATACGCTTTGGATTAATCGAATTAAATAATTTCAAGGTATCAAGTGCCGAAAGGACATCATCGGTTACTTCGTCTTTGATAGTATAATTTTTTATTTTATTCATAAAATTAATCTGATGAATTTTAGTTCGGTTATCATACCTGAATACTGCAATTCCGTTTGAAGCTAATCCCAAGGCGAGGTCACGAAAAGGTTTGTTGGAACCAATTGTTTCATCCCTATCATTAGGACCAGTGTCTTGAACAAGAATCACTAATGGGAAAGGACCTTCACCATTTGGAATACTTAATACTCCGGGCAATTTCCAATTATCAATACCGAAACTGATTTCCTGTTCTGTGAAACTTGTTGTATCTACATAATCCGGAATAGCATATAAGTTTTTTTCTTTTATAGAAGTCATGAAAACTTCTTTGATTTTATGGTCATCGCTAAAAATAAATTTGAATATTACATCAGCCCTTTCTAAATCATAGCTAACAAAAATGACATCATTATTGCCATTTATATTGACTTCATTGGAATAATTCATATCCGTTATTTCAATAAAATCTCCGAATGGGGCAAGAGGCATTTTCAACATCATTTTAAGTTGTTCCGGTGGGAATTGCATATGTGAAGTAGTGTCCATCATTTTACTTATATTAGCAAAATCATTTTTCTTAAATAATTCGAAATATTTTAATACATATGGTTTTAATTCTTCTATTTTAGCGGAATTATCTTCCTGCGCAAAAGTGTTTTTCGTTATTAATAATAATACAATCACAATTAGAAATATCAGCTTCTTCATATTCTCTCATTTAATAATTAATAATTTTTCAAATTTATAACATTGTTACGAATATTCAAACAAATGTAATACTTTTATAAATGGAATAAAACTCAAATAAACCTTCAATCAGTAAGAATGATTTTATCAAAAAGTTTAGTGCATCTTTTAAGGTAAAACAATTATGTTAAATTCGTATCAATAAAAGTATACCTGGAAACCTAACGCAAAGTAATTTTCATAATGATTATAAAACATGCCATGAATACTGTTTCCATCGAATTGATAGACGTTGATTCCTATACCAATATTACCCGATGTCCTGAAGAACAAACCTGCCTGTAGAGAATTGACACCCGAATATATATTTCCAAAACCATTTAATTTAAAATCATAACCTGCGAGAAAACTGAGCCAACTGTTGAGAGGAGTTCGGTAATCAAATCCAAGTTGAATATTAATCGGTTTAGGGTCTTTTGGTATGGTAGAAAAAATATAATTAAAGCCCATATATAATCTTAAATTTTTATATGTAGCGGCACCCACTAAGTCCACAAATTCCCTGCTGTAAACAAAAGGCATTTGCGAAAATACGGTATCTTTTGCAAGTCCGTCAACAAGATGAGATGAAATATGAGCAACCCTTAACCTTCCTGAATATTCAAACTCACCAATTGTTTCCTTGAATGAAGTATTTAATCCAAAAAAGTAGTCGGAAGTTTCTACAGGAAATTTAAAATTACCTTCAGAACGCAGTCGAGTATATGTGAAAAAATCAGTTCCTATTCGTAATTCCGAGTTATCGGATAAATTGAACCCGAGCAAATCAATAGAATTGCCTATATCGAGCCTGAGCTTCTTGTCATTGAATTGATACATTACCCCGACACGCGGTTCAAAAGTGTTTGCTGTAAGCGGTCTGAAAAGCAAGCCGTCATAAGCATAAGAATCAATAATATTGATAAGAATAAAAATTAAAGTTAAAAAGAAACCAGATAAAGTTATTCGTTTCATTTTTTTCATATTTAAAAATAAAGCTCTCCGTTTTTCTAATCACGAAGAGCTTAATCAATTATTAATTACTAATTATTAATTACTAATTATTAATTACTGATTAATTGTCATCCTCCCTTGCCAAGGAGAATAACAGAAATAGTTCTCGCAACAATATATATGTCAAGAAACATTGACCAGTTCCTGATGTAATAAACATCTATATAATTTCTTTCTTCGAAACTGGATGAATTCCTGTCAGTTACCTGCCATAATCCACTGATACCGGGCTTAACATTTAAAATAATTTCCTCATGTCCTTTCATTTTAACTTTTTCCCAGGGCATATAAGCTCTCGGACCGATTAGGCTCATTTCACCCTTTATAACATTCCAGAACTGGGGTAATTCATCAAGGCTAAATTTACGAAGGAGTCTGCCAAGCTTTGTAAGCCGGGGGTCATTACGCAATTTATGATATATATCGTATTCTTCTCTTAATTGTTCATTCTGATTTAAAAGATGTGTTAATCTTTTTTCGGCATCAAGATGCATGGTTCTGAATTTCACCATTTTAAACCTGCTGTCATGAAGTCCCATTCGTTGCTGCTTGAAAAATATCCTGCCTTTCAAATCAATAAATATAACTAAAGAAATCAGTAACATTAAAGGCAGAACAATTATTCCGATAGTACTTGCAAGTATAACATCAAAGATTCTTTTTTTAATGTGAGAAGATTTTTTTAGCAATCTTTGCTGGACTTCCAAACCTAAAATTCCTCCTATATTTCTTGAGGAAACCCATAAACTGGAAAGACCGAAAAGATTCGGAATAACAAAAGTATGAGTGAAAATTTTGGAATATTTTTCTATGATTTCTTTCTGCCTTGCACGGTTTACACTCGGCATAGCAATAATTGCATGGTCAACATCAAGTTTCTTTGCAAGTTCGGTAACAATTTCGATACCGCCGACAACAGGAACCTGGTTTATATAACCCCATCGCTGAGGGTCATCGTCAACTGCAAGTATAGGTCTTAGTCCGAGATGCATCTGAGCCTGCAGGGATTTAATTACTTTTTCACCTGCATCGCCGGCTCCTATTATAATAACAGGTATTCCCCACCATGCTTTGGAACAAAATATTTTTCTGACTGCTGTCCTGCCGAGAGGAACAAGAGGCAGTGAAAGAAGCCAGGACATTAAGAATACAAGACGTGAATATTCCCATACCTCCCTAACCATAATGCTGATTATTGCAATAAGTGCAAAAACAATGGTAATGCTATATGAGAGGTCGCGGAGCTCGTCAATTACATCAATACCATAACTTGGATACAAACCACGCATGTAAAATGCAGCAGGGAACAAAAATATCAGCAATGGCAGAATACTGAAGTAATTTTTTAAATCCAAATTACCGGGCCAAAGGACTTCTCTTAGAATAAGAGAGAAAAATAGTACAAACGATAATACAAATACATCCGCGGTGAGCAGAATCAAACCTGCAGATAATTTTCTCATTAACACATTTTTCCGAGGAAAATTATGTGTTGATGCCGAGGTTAATAATGTGGAAAGTTCTTTTAGATTTGGTGTTTCCATTAATCAACTACTAATTTTTCAGACAAACCAACTAAAGTACCAATCCTTCTATATGCAATAAATCATTGTTTGTTAAACTTTCCTAAATTATATATTTTATTTAGCAGAAGAAAGTGTTTAATCTCAAAATTACAGTTTTTATTTATTAGAATAAAATTATTTTTTATTCATGTGAACATAAAATTAAATCTGTTTTTTATTTATAACAGGTTAAATAGATGTAAAAAGTGGCATATAGTACAGTTGATTTTAATTTCAGATCTTTATTTCAAAGATTATAACGAAATAATTAAATTAATATTATATTAAAAAATATATTCTTTTACAGTCATTTTAACCTTATGTGTATATATTATAATTTCATGCCAATACTAAAATATATGGCAAAAGGACTCCAGGTTATTCCGGAGGGATCCTTCACGAAATAAAAAGCTCTGCCTAACGAAAATTTTGCAGGTCCTACAGGTGTATCGAATGAAATTGTTCCCCCTATACCATGCTTGAATTTGCTGAACTTAATATCTTCTGTCTGAAGCCATACAGCACCTAAATCATACCTAATAGAGAAATAAGTACTGAAGAAAAATTTTATATCCGGATGGATTCTATATTCAATAGAACCCAAAACAATTTGTTCGCCTCTTTCTTCATCTTCCCGCATACCGAAGAAACTTTCCTGCCCTCCCATTTCGAAAAATTCAGGCAGCGGTAATGTGCGGTCGGCAAAACCGAATAATCCTGAAACTCTGATTGTACTGATGCCAATTGTACTATTCGAACGAAAATATAATTTTGCTTTGGAAAAACCAATTGCATCAGTAGTTGAATAAAATGGTAATGGTATTTCAAGTGACATATCGAGCACTCTCCCGCTGGTAGGAAAATCCGCCCTGTCCTCATTATCAAAAATTGTCCCGATTTTTAATGATTGAATGCTATAATAATCGGGTAATATAGAATCTTTTAAATCATAATATCTTTGTTTTTCATTCCTGATTGTTATGGCAAGTTTCCCGTTTTTCTCTATTTCCGTACCAAGTGAAAAATTTTCTCCATATTTAGTTTCATTAAGCTCACCCGTTTGCAGCCGTTCGAATTGATTCCTTGGTAAACCTCCTTTATCTGTAAATGTATAAACATCCCTGGTATCATAATA
>JBEKWK010000152.1:0-7557 GCA_049513175.1 FCB group bacterium | reverse complement strand
AAAAGCCGAATGTGGATTCTATTACAGGGCTTTCTCCTGCTATTTCTATAGAGCAAAAATCAATAAGCCATAATCCCCGTTCTACTGTTGGTACGGTTACAGAGATATATGATTACCTTCGCCTTTTATATGCAAGGATAGGAACTCAATACTGCGTAGATTGCCATGTTCCCGTAGAAAAGAAAAGTTTAGACCAGATTGTTGATGAAATATTCAGAAATTATATCAATCTTAGAATACAAATCTTGGCACCCCTTGTACGAGCAAGGAAGGGACATTATCATGAATTGTTCGACCAGCTATTGAAGCAGGGGTTTACAAAAGTCCGCATTGACGGCGAGCTTTCGGAATTAACCAGTGGCATGCAGGTCAGCCGTTATAAAATCCATGATATCGAACTTGTGGTGGACAGATGCCAGGTAATGCTCGGTCAAGAGCATAGAATAAGCGAATCTACTGAATTGGCTTTACACAAAAGTGAAGGCACAATGATGCTCCTCGTCGAAGGGAAAGCCGGTGATTGGGAAGAAAAGCTTTACAGCATAGCTTATTCCTGTCCTTCCTGCGGTCGCTCTTATGAGCAGCTTGCCCCTAATATGTTTTCCTTCAATTCTCCCTATGGTGCCTGCAGGCATTGCGAAGGTTTGGGTGAACTCAAAGACTTTAATACAAGGCTTGTTATTCCCGATAAAACAATATCTATAGCTGACGGAGGAATTCTGCCCCTGGGTAAACTGAAAGATTCATGGCTCTGGTCGCAGGTTGATGCCTTCGCAAGACAAACCAAAACGGATTTGAATTTGCCGATAGAAAAACTCTCTGAAGAATTTCTCGAGCAGCTTCTTTATGGTTCTTCTGATGATGAAGAACATATTTCCTATTCTTTAAAGGGCAGAAGCCAATTTACTTACAAGCATAAATTCATCGGCATTCTCGCAAGCCTGAAACATCAATACGAAAACACTACTTCAAACTCAATCAGGAAAAATATCGAAGCATTTATGTCCACTATCAAATGCCCAGAATGTAAGGGTGGTAGGCTCAAACACGAAAATCTTGCTGTTTTAATCAATGAACATCCTATTTCCGAAATCGTAAAATATGATATTACAAAAGCGAATAAGTTCTTTAAAAATATTCATTCAGAATTAACCGATAGACAGCTTGCAATCGGAAACCTAATTATAAAAGAAATTGCTTCAAGATTAGGCTTCCTGAAAGAAGTCGGCTTGTCATATTTAACTCTCGACAGGTCTGTCAGAAGTCTTGCAGGAGGTGAATCTCAGAGAATCAGGCTTGCCTCTCAAATCGGCTCAGAGCTTGTCGGCATCCTCTATGTTCTCGATGAGCCGAGTATTGGACTGCATCAGCATGACAACAACAAGCTGATAAACTCTCTAAAAAGGTTGAGAGATTTGGGCAACACTGTTATCGTTGTCGAGCATGATAAGGCTATGATTGAGCAATCCGATTTTGTTGTGGATATGGGACCGGGAGCGGGAATCCATGGCGGAGAAGTTATCTTATCTTCGACTCCGGATGATTTTTCTTCCATTCCAAAATCATTAATCCAAAAATCGCTGACTGCTCAATATCTCACAGGCATAAAGAAAATTGAAATACCATCTTTAAGGCGTCAGCCTAACGGAAAATATCTCGTTCTTGAAGGGGCTATAGGTAATAATCTTAAAAATGTCAATCTTTCTATACCCCTCGGCACGATGGTTTGCATAACCGGTATGAGTGGCTCCGGCAAATCTACGCTGGTTAATGATACCCTTTATCCATTGCTTGCAAATCATTTTTATCATGCTTCTAATCTCCCCCTTGAATACAAAGCTATTAAAGGAATCGAGAATATTGATAAGGTTATCGAAATTGACCAGTCGCCGATTGGCAGGACTCCCCGCTCCAATCCTGCAACATATACAGGTTTATTCACTTTGATTCGCGACTTCTTCACACTGCTTCCCGAAGCAAAAATCCGTGGCTTCAAAGCCGGTCGTTTTTCCTTCAATGTAAAGGAAGGCAGATGCGAAGAATGTGAGGGTGCCGGCATCAAGAAAATCGAGATGAACTTTCTGCCTGATGTCTATGTTACCTGCGATGTGTGCGGCGGCAGGAGATACAACAACGAAACTCTCGAAGTAAAGTATAAAGCCAAATCCATCGCCGATGTCCTCGATATGACAGTCGAAGAAGCAATCACATTTTTCAGTGAGATACCCAAAATCAAGAGAAAGCTTCAAACATTATCCGATGTCGGACTCGGTTATATCACACTCGGTCAGCAGGCTCCGACTCTATCGGGAGGGGAAGCACAGCGTGTAAAGCTTGCTACGGAACTTTCCAAAACCAGCACCGGAAAAACACTTTATCTTCTCGATGAGCCGACAACCGGTCTGCATTTCGAGGATGTCAGAATTTTGCTCGAACTATTGCAAAAATTAGTTGACAAAGGAAACACAGTCGTTATTATCGAGCATAATCTCGATGTCATAAAATGTGCCGACTGGCTGATAGACTTGGGTCCAGAAGGCGGCGACGAAGGCGGCGAAATCATTGCCGAAGGCACTCCCGAACAAATCACCAAAATTCCCGCAAGCTACACGGGCAGATACTTGAAGAAAGAGTTACAATAATTCTGAGTTCTGAATTCTGAATGCTGAATTATAGTTTTAATGTCATCCCAATGATAGTTGGTAACATGTTGGGCGAAGCTAATCCATTTCTTATTTCTTTCTTCTTTCTTCTAAAACCGTCATACTGAGCGTAGCAAAGTATCCAAAATTTTTACATGGTATTTTCTTATCAATTTTCTAAATCAGCCTATGATTTCACATTTTCACAATCCTCTCCGGATTATTTTTTACAAAATCTTTCCAGGAATTTGAGGATTTGGTATGTGTTTTATATTTCAAAGAGTGGCAGATAGCAACGGCAAGAGTATCGGTTACGTTGTAATGAATACCACTTAATTATTCCCATGGATTAAAAAGTTTACAATTCGTTTGAGAAAAATCTTTAACATTCCTTGTTACTAAAGTCAAATTGTATTCGATCGCTGTAGCAGCAATCAGGCTGTCAATTACAGGAATATTTTTCCCGGCTTCTTCTGCTTGAGCGTTTATAATTCCCCACCTTAAAGAAATAGGTAAATCTATTTTTATAATATTTTTTCCAAATTTTTTGATTAGGTCATTTTCCAGCCATTTACTTAATTGAACTTTTTTCCTCGAAGTCACTAATTTTTGAATTCCTTTCTTGATTTCTCCCAAAGTTAAAACGGATATAAATAAATCGCTCTGTTGGCATTTGTTAATCCATTTTACAACGTTAATATCCGGTTCGTTTTTCAAAAGCTCCGAGAGAACATTAGTATCAATCAAGTATTTCATAATTCTATATCTCTTCCACTATCCTGAACTCTTTCCAAATCTAGTTCAATCCCGTGTAGCGGCGAGTTACGAAAAAATTCCACCAAATCATTTTTCGGTACTTCTTCTTTTTCTATAATTTTAATTTCCACTTTAATTGGCTTAGTTTCCTTAATTTCTTTAGGTTTTTTTCCTAACCAATTCACTTTATCATTTTTGATTTCTGCATTATATGTGTGCATAGATATTTATCCTTGATTATTTACTAATTTCCAATTAATAAGGCGTTTGTTTCACAAAATTATTTTCATTATTTAGTGGTTTAGTCAGCAAAAATTTTATTATTTGATATATATTTTAAAACAAATTTACAAATCCTACATCTTCGCTACTCTCTCCGGATTATTTTTTATAAAATCTTTCCAGGAATTTGATGATTTGGTTAGTGTTTTATATTTTAAAGAGTGGCAGATGGCAACGGCAAGAGCATCCGTTACGTCGTAAAATTCTGGTGTCTCTTTTATTTTCAGGAGTGTTTTCACCATGAACTGCACCTGCTCTTTGCTTGCACCGCCTCTGCCTACGACGGATTTTTTCACTTCGCGGGGACTGTATTCGAATATGGGAACATCGTTCATCACTGCGGCAAGTATAGCCACGGAACGTGCATGAGTCAGCTTCATCAGGGATTGTACATTTTTGGAATAGAACATTGATTCGAATGCGGCGGCTTCCGGCTTGGTTCTTTTAACTACTTCCAAAAGCCTTTGATATATTTCCCTTAGTCTCAGGGGAAGTTCTTCGTATTTTTTTTTCGCCTGGATTACGCCATATTCAACGACGCTAAGCGATTTGGAATTTGTTTCTATTACTCCATATCCGCATATTATCGAGCCCGGGTCTATACCTAATACAAGCAAAATTTTTTAAATTACTTAGTGTGTCAAGATGGAAGTCCTGACACGAAAATGAAAGATTCAGCTACGATTCTTTCTCGAGCTGTTCCATTATATCATCGTCTATTTCATAATTGGAAAAAACATTCTGCACATCGTCGTTGTCTTCCATTGTATCTAAGAGCCTCACCACCTTGCGCGCATCGTTAATATTTTCAATATTAATCACAGCCTTGGGAAGATACTCTAATTTGCTCTCTGTAATTTCAAATTTTTTACTTTCAAAAAACTTATAACATAAATTCAAAGTATCGTAGGAACAAATTATTCTGGAGGTATCGGCATCGTATTCCAAGTCGTCCGCACCTGCATCGAGAACGAATTCGAGTAAATCATCTTCCGATTTTCCTGAAGTCTTAATTGTAATAACGCCCTTACGGGAAAAATTCCATGAGACTGAACCGGGTTCTCCGAGGTTGCCCCCAAGTTTTGTAATGGTTGTTCTAACTTCGGATAAAGTTCGGTTGCGGTTATCTGTTACTGTTTCGAGAATTAAAGCTCCGCCGTGAGGACCATAGGCTTCGTACACAATCTCTTCGTAATTAACTCCTTCGATTTCACCCGTACCTTTTTGTATGGCACGTTTAATGTTTTCGTTTGGCATATTTACTGCCTTTGCATTTTGCACCGCAAGCCTGAGACGGGGATTATCGTCAATATTTCCTCCGCCTTCCCTTGCGGCAATTGTCATTTCTTTTGTAATACGAGTGAAAACTTTTCCTCTTTTGGCATCTTTAGCGGCTTTTTTGTGTTTGATATTTGCCCATTTACTATGACCGGACATGATTTTTCCTATTTATTTATTTTCAAATTATTTATTGTCGAAACTATTGCATTAAATAATATTTGATTTTTCCTGCTTCTTTTTTTTAGAACAACTAAAATATAAAAATAAAGATAAACTGAAAAATTTAATTTGTTTTTATATAAAGTAAAATAAAAATATTAATTCATGGATATTTCTATTGACCTATTTAAAATTGTTTACAGCATATTATTTTATTTGCAAACCAAGTATTTTCTTTTTAAATTAAATTTGGAATTAATCTTGCACTATCATTTGAATATTTTAAAAAAAAGATTTATTCATTATTTAGGAATTCCCATGAAAAAATATTTACCTTTAAAGTGTATCATAGTCGCTGTAATATCAATATTTTTTCTCCATCCTTTTTTGTACAGCAAAACAAATCTAATATTGCAGGATGACCCGGCACCGCCTTCAAAGCCGGTGAGACTTGTTTTTATTCATCATTCAACTGGCGGCAACTGGCTTGCAGACAGTTGGGGAGGTTTGGGTAAAGCATTGAAGCAGAATAATTATTATGTCAGCGATGTTTGTTATGGTTGGGGTCAAAATTCTATTGGCGACCGTACCGATATAGGAAATTGGTGGGAATGGTTTAGAGACTCTGTCAATTCTCCGGCTTATCTCAATGATTTATATCATCTCGATGCTATGGACGGTTCATATGGTAACTATGAAAGATTAGCCAACAACCCCGACCCTCAGGGTGAGAATGTAATTGTTATGTTTAAGTCTTGTTTCCCTAACTCCAGGATTTTAGGAAATCCCGGCGACCCCGTTCCAGCAATTGCAGATAATCCCATGAAAGGCGAGTCCGCAGGTTCTGACACCTATACAGTTGCCAACGCAAAAGGTATATATATTGACCTTCTTGAATATTTTAAAACGAAATTAGACAAACTTTTTATAGTTATTACAGCACCACCTCTTATTGATCCGACTTACGGGAATAATGCAAGGGCATTAAATAATTGGCTGGTTAATAACTGGCTGAAGAATTATCCTCATAATAATGTCTTCGTTTTCGACTTCTTCAATTGTCTGACTTCAAACGGCGGCAGTGCAGATGTAAATGATTTGAACCAGGAAAGCGGCAATCATCATCGTTGGTGGAAGGCTGCAATACAGCATATAGTTTCTACAAATAATAATTTTGAAGCGTATCCTAGCGGTGATGACCATCCTAACGCAACAGGCAATGCAAAAACAACAGGCGAATATCTGCCTCTTTTAAACGTGGCATACAACAGGTGGCTCAGTACAAAGCCTACAAGTATAGATGATGGGAATGCAGAAGTTACTGAACCTATATTCAGCATATCTCCTGTACCTGTTAAGGACATTTCTGTGCTTGGATACGAACTGCCCGGCACATCTTTTTTGAATATAGAAATTTACAATTCATTAGGTATAAAATTTTATAATTTTTCAACAAATAATTTACCAACGAAAGGAAGTTTAGATTTAAATTTATCAAGTTTTAATAACGGAAAATATTTTATAAAAATCAGTACAAAATGGGGAATATATATAGTGCCAGTTATGGTTCTTAAATAGAATTTATTATAGATTGAAAAGAAAAAGAGAGTACTTATTTCCCGATGCAAAATCTGGAAAAAATATTATTTAGTACATCCTCATTCCAGGTTTCGCCGATTACTTCACCGAGGGTTTTTATAGCGGCTCTTACATCAATTGAGATGATTTCATTTTCCATTCCGGATTTAAGTGATTCCATTGCGTTGCCCAATTCCCTCGATGCCTGCCAAAGCAGCCTCGAATGGCGCTGGTTGATTAGGATATCATTGATTCTTTCTGTGCTTTGATGGGCTTCTGTATATAGAAAATCATTTAAAATATCAATACCTATTTTATTTTTTGCGGAAATTTTTATTTCAGGATGTTGTATATCATTCAGTATCTCCCTTTCTGAAGGAGGTACCAGGTCAATTTTATTTTGCAAGAGAATTACTTTTGCTCTTGCGTAATTATTCCTGATTTTTTTAAGTAATTTATTCGAGTGGTCGGGTGAAATTGATAAATCATTAATAATACATATCAGGTTAGATTGCTCAAGAACAGATTCCACAAGCTTAATGCCTTCGATTTCGATAATGTTATCAGTGCTTCTCAAACCGGCAGTATCAATCAATTTAATAGCCAAGCCGTTAATTATTAATGTTTCTTCAAGATAATCGCGAGTAGTGCCGGGAAGCTCGCTGACTATTGCTCTTTTTCTTTGAAGAAGAGCATTAAACAAAGTTGATTTTCCCGAATTGGGATAACCGGCAATAGCGACGAAATAACCGGAACGCAGTATTTCAGCCGAACGGAAAGAACTTCCCAAATCCTTGCAATACAGAAATGCATCTTTAATGCTATTTAATATTGTATTTTTTGGAATCAATTCAATATC
>JBEKWK010000151.1:0-7597 GCA_049513175.1 FCB group bacterium | reverse complement strand
TATTCCATTCATATTGGATATCCCCAAATAAATTAGTATAATAAGTGAAGATAGAATTTGTACAAACTGTTTTTGAACCGATAATTTTTGGATTTACTATAGAAATATTTTTATTTATGCCTGCAACTATTAAAGGGGAGGAACTTAAAATACGTATTTTATACATATCTGATGTAGGCAGGTTGTCGGGTAATTTAGTGTAAAAATATATATTATTTATTGCTTGGATAGTGTCAATGATAAAATTATTAGTAAAATAACCGTCAGTATCTGATAATTGTACATAAAAAATATTCCCAGGATTGAAATCCATATTAGTCGTAATACTAATCCTTATGCTATCTCCAGTAAAAAATGTTCTGCCGTTATCTATTTTTGCTTGAAATGTCTGAGAGCTATCCTCGAAGTACAACCTAACCAAACCTTCAGATAAATTATTATTATAAGTTGTAAATGCTCCTCCGGCAAGTAATTTATCGTCATCTTGTAATTCCATGGAATAAACACTGCTATCAAACCCGGAAAAAGATATGTCATTAGAAAAAATACTACCATCACTATTTAAACATGAAATTTTGTGTTGTGTAGTATTTTTATATAAATCGAAACTTCCAGCTACAATAATTTTGCCGTTATCCTGAACTAATAAGTTACGGACCGTTTTATCGAAACCAGGCACAGGGTTAAATGTCATATCTAAAGAACCGTCTGAATTGATTCTAATAATTCTCCCTGCAGGTATTTTAACTGAATTTACAAAAGCAGCATCAAACATTCCACCAATAATGATTTTCCCGTCCCCACTTTGATTTATGCTGTAAACAGTACTGTTAAATCCAATTCTATTATTAAAGGAGGTATTCTGAGTGCCGTCATAATTAATACAGTTTAAATAATTTATTTTATTTTTACCCAAAGCATTGAAAGACCCACCTATTAATAATTTGTGCCCTTGAATTTCTTTAATAGTATATATATTGCCATTGTATAATTCAGATATTTTAAAACTGTTGTCCTGTGATCCATCAGAATTTAATCTATAGATATTTCCATAAAACCCTTCACTAAAATAATATCCAAAGACTATTTTACCATTGATTATTTCAATAGCATTATTAACACAACCATACCAATGAGCAGTAAACGGATGAAAAGTAGTATCAAATGAACCGTCAGAATTCAATCGTATAAGTAAAGAATTACGAATATAGTTATAATAGCTAAATTCACCACCAACCACTATTTTCCCGTCTTCCTGTAAAGCAATAGCATAAACCGGTCCATTAAAGCCTTCTCCTATCTTGAAGGAAGAATCTATACCACCATTAGGGTTTAATCTTATAACACCATGGTATGGTTTGCCATTGAAGCTATTGAATCCACCACCAACTAATATTTTTCCATCCGATTGCACTTTAACAACATATACACTGCTATTAGGTAAATCGGCAGGTCTGTCAAACCCGGGACTTATATCGAATGTTGGGTCCAGATAAGGAGTTTGTCCTAATAAAAAATTAATTTGTAAGAGTATTAATACAGTAATGGTGATAACAAGCAGTAGTAAGTGCTTTTTCATAACAATAATAAGTATTTATATATATTTAGATAAATTATTATCTATTTTTTGCTATGAATCAGCCTCTGAAGAGAGGTTTCGCTACCAATAATGAAGCAGATAAATATTATTAAGCTAAAAATCAGCTTGCATTATTTCCAAAGTTACATTCTTACTTCATAATCATAAAATTATTTTTATATATTTAGAGACAATATAAATCTATAATTATTTTTAATTTTTAAAAAAATATATAAACTCTCTCTAATAAATTTACCCCGATTTCTGCATTATTCTCCACTATTTCACACACACCAGCCCTCATTTCCTAACTATGTAACAAAATTTATAATCTTTTACTAATCTATCTATTTTATTGGTGTTTCAACTGTAATATTTACCGTTCTACAATAGAATCTACCTTCAGGAATATCGTTGTTATATAGAAGGATATCTTTACCTAATCCAAGTACTTCAGAATTAGCTTGGTTCAATATTGTGTTTGCCGATATTGCTCGTTTCAATGAAAGGTCCCTGTCATATAAACTAAACTATTAATACCATTAACCAGCTTAGTTTTATCTGTTGTAAAATCCTGATTTATATAATTATTGTCATCAAAACTATTTATTGCACATTCGCTTGTACCAAGAGGGAGTGTATTAATCCAAACATTTACGGCTTCCTTAGCTATGCTTAATCCTGTGCCACCCATGGAGCCGCTAATATCAATTGTCAGTACACTCGACAAAGCCTGTGGTGGATTCGGGCTTGGACAGCTTACAGTAGTTACCCTTCGTAATTGTCCATTTTCAGTTACCTGGAAATCTGACGTGGATAAATTTGTGATTTGATCTCCGCCTGCATCAATAACAAAGAATTTTGCTTTTATTGTTGGAAAACTGCTGGTATCGATATTGAATACAGATAGCGATTGAGCCATTAAGGAAGTGCAGAATAGATAAAACACAATCACAATACAAAATGCGATTTTCATGTGTGGCTCTTATATATTGAACAAAAGTAGTTTTTAAAATTCTTTATTTATTCTATTATATACTTCTAAGTAATCAAATCTATTTAAAAAAAAGAAGTATAATACTACTTAATCCATTATTATCAAATATAATCAATATATATATTAATTAAAAGTAAATTCAAATATTAAAAAATTAAAACAGTACCAATACTTGTGGTTAATTTACTTCAGATTAGCAATTACAATATTATACACAAGTTCAATCAATACCTCAAACTTGTATAGCTCTTTTAATTATTTGAAAAAATATTTTTATGATTTTTGACTCTATTTTTTCTGGACATTTAACAAATGGAACCTCAAATTTCTAAAAATCGATTTGTATAAATCCTATCAATTTGTAGGTGACCAATGGCAAAGGCTCAGTGAGTATGATGCAAGGCAAAAATATTACACTTGAAAAGAGTCTATTCAGAACTTTGTTTTAGGGAAAATTAGAAATGATGATGGATTAGTAGAAAAATCAAAACTACTTACTGCTAATTGCACACTGTTAACTGATTTCGTGGGCTCAACGGGATTCGAACCTGTGACCTCTTCCGTGTCAGGGAAGCGCTCTAGACCAAACTGAGCTATAAGCCCAAACTTATTTTAGATTTTAGATTGTAAATTTTAGATTTAAAATAATAAAATATCATTCTAAAATCGTAATTCTAAAATCGTAAATTCTTTTTATCCTTCCATTAATTCTTTTTCTTTTGCTAAAAGAAAATCATCAATCTTCTTAATAAAATCATTAGTGATTTTCTGAATTTCTTCTTCGCCCCAATCCTTATCATCCTCAGAGAACAGCTTGTCCTTTTCTGCTTTGCGAATCACTTCAAGTTGGTCCCTGCGAATATTCCTGATTGCAATCCTGCCATCCTCTGCATACTTTTTGCATACCTTTACAAATTCTTTTCTTCTTTCTTCTGTCAAAGGTGGTACTGCAATCCTGATAACATTACCGTCATTTTGAGGATTGAATCCCAAATCAGCCTGCTGAATCGCTTTCTCAATCGCCTGCAATGTAGTTCTATCCCAGGGCTGAATTATAATAGTTCTGGCATCAGGAACATTTACACTCGACATTTGGGACAATAAAGTAGGAGCTCCGTAATAATCGGCTTTCACATTATCAACTAAGGAAGCCGAAGCTCTACCTGTACGGACTTTGGATAACTGATTTTTTGAGAAATCCAAAGATTTACCCATCAATTCTTTTGTCTTCTCTAAAATTTCTTTTACTTCCATAATAATATCCCCGGGAATATTAAACTAAAATTTTCTAACTAAAGAGCCGACACTTTCTCCTAAAATTATTCTTTTAAGATTGTCAGGCTTGTTTATATTAAAAACAATAATTGGAAGATTATTCTCACGGCATAATGTAATTGCCGTCTGGTCCATCACGCGAATATCCTGCTTGATAACATCCCTGTAGGAAATTTCATTATATAATTTTGCATCCATATTTTTCTCCGGGTCACTATCATAAACGCCATCAACGCGTGTGCCTTTAAGGATTACCTCTGCTTCAATCTCGATTGCCCTTAGAACAGCGGCGGTATCGGTAGTAAAATATGGATTCCCTGTACCAGCACCAAATAAAACCACGCGACCTTTTTCCAAATGTCTTATTGCTCTTCTTCTGATAAAAGGTTCTGCAATTTGTTCCATCTGAATCGCTGATTGTAGTCTTGTAGGAATGCCTCTCACTTCAAGTGCGTTCTGAAATGCAATACAATTTATAACTGTTGCCAACATGCCCATGTGGTCGCCGGAAACTTTATGAATCCCATGAGCTGCTGCCTGAATGCCGCGGAAGATATTTCCTCCCCCGATTACTATTCCAATCTCGACACCTAACTGATGGATTTCAAGAATTTCTGATGCAAAAGATTTTATAGTGTCAGGGTCTATACCGAATTGCATATCCCCCATTAGGGCTTCACCGCTTAGCTTAAGTAATATTCTTTTATACCTGGATTCCATAAATTGATTTTATCTTTAACAATTTTAAATCATGTAAAAATTATAAATTGATGGTCAAATTATAATTCTTCACCAAGGAAATACCGTTTAAACCCTTTTATCTTCACATCCCCGCCTGTATGAGTAGATATTTCCTTAATTACGTCCAATACTGTTTTTGCAGGGTCTTTCACAAAAGTCTGTTCAACAAGGCATTGCTCCTGGAAGAATTTCTCTAATTTCCCTGTGGCGATTCTGTCGGCGATTTCTTCTTTCTTACCTTCTGAAATTGCCAGCTCTTTATAAATCTCTTTCTCTTTTTCAATTTTGTCTGTTGAAACTTCATTCCTGTCAACAAAGGAAGGATTCATTGCCGCAATCTGCATAGCAATATCTCTAAGCAAACCATGTGCTTTTTCATTTATTGTATCCGTTGATGTCTCTACTAACACAGCCAGCCTGCTTCCTGCATGAATATAATCCGCAAGATAGCCGGACGTATTAATTTTTTCAAATCTTCTAACGCCGATTTTCTCGCTGAATTTTGCAAGCATGTCATTATGCAAATCAAGGATAGTACCTGAATAGGCTTTTAATTGCATAAGTTCATCAAGAGTCTTTGCTTCATTTTTAAGTAAAGCATCAGCAACTTCATTCACATATCTTTCAAATTCAGCATTCCTTGCAACAAAGTCAGTTTCGCAATTAACTTCTACGATTACGGCTGATTTATTATCTTTAGATATTTTTGTGACGACCAGTCCCTCATTTGCAGAACGGTCAGCACGTTTTGCAGCGGAAGCGGCTCCTTTTTTACGAAGTATTTCAATAGCTCCCTGCATATCTCCGTTTGATTCGGTCAGGGCATTTTTGCAATCTCCCATACCTGCACCGGTTTTATCTCTTAATTCTTTAACTAATTGTGGTGTTATCTGTGCCATTTAATTCTTTCTATGTTTTGTATATTTTTTCTGATTAAGAATTTCATAAAATTAATTTTCATCATTCTCTTTAACATTATCAGTTGCCGGAGAAGAATCCCCTACTCTTGGTTCTGTATTATCTCTTGGTTTGAAGCCTCGTCGTCTGTCCTGCCCGGGCTTATTAGCTCTTCTTTCGCGGAAACGACGCTGAACTTTAGGTTCTCCTTCTGCACCAGGTACTTCTGATTCCTTTGCAATTCTTTCCGTATCGGCAGCGAGTTCTGCAGACCGGTTACGTGCTACTTCCGAACCCTCCAATATTGCATCAGCCATAACCTTGGCAACTATTTCCACGGTTTTAATTGAATCATCATTAGCAGGTATTGGGAAATCAACAAATTCAGGGTCGCAATTTGTATCTACCAAAGCTATAACCGGAATATCTAAAATCTTAGCTTCTTTGACAGCTATATGTTCTTTTTTAATATCAACAACGAATAAAGCACCCGGTAATCTGGTCATATCTTCTATACCGCCAAATACCTTTCTCAGCCTATCCTTTTCTCGTGTGAGAAGTAATCTTTCTTTTTTGGTAATTTTCTCAAAAGTACCGTCCACCTCCATTTTGTCAATTGCAGAGAGCCTTTTGATACTCTTGCGGATGGTTGAGAAATTTGTAAGCATACCGCCAAGCCACCTCTCGGTAACATAATTAATACCTGCACGCTTTGCCTGGTCTTCTACGGTAGCTTTAGCTTGTTGTTTCGTCCCCACAAACATAACGATTTTGCCTTTGGAAGCAATATCCAGGATTACATTGCGGGCGTTATCTAATAGTACTTGTGTTTTTCGGAGGTCTATGATATGAATCCCGTTTCGTTCTCCGAAAATGAATTTTTCCATTTTGGGATTCCATCTTCTTGTAAGATGACCGAAGTGAGCCCCAGCTTCGAGCAATTGCTCAATTTCAACTGAATGTGACATTTAAAACTCCTATTTTATGTTTAACTTCTGTTCCTTTCATCTTACTCTGGAAAATGCCTTGGGCATCACATACAGGTAATCCGGGAACATGCTTATTTAAGATATATAAAAATACTCGATATCAACGTTTAGAGAACTGGAAGCGTTTACGGGCTTTTTTCTGACCGTATTTTTTCCTTTCAACCATTCTTGGGTCACGTGTCAGCAGCCCTGCATCCCTTAAAGATTGATGCAATTCAATTTCGGAAGAATTCAATGCACGGGCAATCCCTAACTGCATAGCTCCTGTCTGACCGCTTTTACCGCCACCTCTGCAAATAACATTTATATCATATTTACCTTCAGCCTTTGCAACGACAATAGGTCGCATAGCATGTGTACGATAAACTTCAATCGGAAAATATTCGTTTATAGGTAATTTATTGACTGTTATTTTACCTGTGCCGGGAAGCATTCGCACCTGTGCTACAGATGTTTTCCTTCTTCCGGTACCTGTTATAGCCTTCATTAATCAGCTCCAAGTTTTGTATTTATAAATTCTTTAATTTCAATTATATTTTAATTTAAAAACTTCAGGTTTTTGGGCAACATGCGGATGCTCACTGCCAGCATAGACCTTCAAATTCTTACACATTTTTCTGCCAAGTTTGCTTTTAGGAAGCATACCTTTGACAGCATTCTCAACGGCAAATTCGGGCTGAGTCGCCATCACTTTAGTAAATGATTTAAACTTAGTTCCGCCCGGATATTGAGTATGATGAAAATATTCTTTTTGTTCCGGACGCTTGCCTCTTAGTTGTACTTTTTCCGCATTAATCACAATCACAAAATCACCGCAATCAACATGTGCAGTGAATGTTGGTTTATGTTTACCGCGAATAAGCGTAGCAACCTGTGCGGCAAGTCTGCCTAAAGTCTGGTCAGTCGCATCAACGACCCACCATTTTTTATCTACATCTTCTTTTCTTAAAGATTTAGTTATTTTGGATGAGGATTCCACCGAATTCTCCTAATTATATTATTTCACAATTACAAAAGAATACAAAAATATCGAGTTTTTCTCTAATTTACAAATTATTGTGAAAATACATTGATATTTCTTTGATAAAACTATAAAAGTTTGACAATAATTTGAACTAA
>JBEKWK010000150.1:0-7602 GCA_049513175.1 FCB group bacterium | reverse complement strand
ACAATACAAGTTTATTTATAAACTGGATATTCTGGAGCGGCTTTTTCTTACAGGCAGACGCAAGGCAGCAGTATTACACAGGTTTAGTCGGACAAAGCCAAAGCAATTTTACGCTATTGAATTTCAGTATCGGTACAAAATTATTTGCACATAACGCCGGCGAGCTGAAGCTGACCGCATTCGACGTCCTGAACCAGAATAAAAGCTATACGACAAATGTAAATGATTTATATGTCGAATACAATACTAACCAGGTATTGAGGCAATATGTCATGCTGACATTCACTTATAACCTAAGTAGTTTCGCCGGCATGAAAAAAGACTAAACAATATCAATGTACGATTTTAGATTTACGATTTTAGATTTTAAAAAATAGAGATTAATAAATCAATTGCCACGAGATTTATCTCGTGGAAGAATTTCTTCCTTTTTCCTTTTGGGTATTAACCCACAAAAAATGGTGGCTAAAGCCGAATGATTCTAATGGTAACGTTTCCACGAACTGAAGTTCGTGGCGATTTAAATATTTTTTTGTTCCCAAGCTCTTTTCACCTCACCCCGACCCTCTCCAAAGGAGAGGGAGAAAGAAGAGAAGGACAATTTATATCTTTATAAATTTAAAATATTGATTTCCGATTCTTATAAAATATACTCCTTTTGTAAGACCGCTCACATCAATACTATTCTTTAAATCGGTTTCCAATACTATATTTCCTAAAATAGACATTATTTGAACTTTTTTAGAGCAATCAAGTTTATTATAATTAATATTCAGGAAATCGCTTACAGGATTTGGTGAGATTTTGATTTCTTCTTTCAAAGTATTATTCTCTTTTACATCTGTAATTAAATCGCTAAGTTTTGCTCTGTAAATTCCACCGCCATAAGTACCAGCAAAAATATAGCCATTACTTAACGATAAACAATTTACATTAAAATCAAATAATCCATTACTTTTACCCTTCCAACTATTGCCATTGTCAGTGGATAAATATACTTCTCTAGAATAATAACTAGCGAAAATATTATTTCCTAAAATTGCTATAGAACTTATTGTTTCTTGATATTTTATTCCATTTATTCCATTATTTTTTTCTACCCAACTATCGCCATTGTCACTGGAAAAAAATATTCCATCTTCAAAAGTACCCGCAAATATATTATTTCCACTAATTGCAAAGGATGTAATTTCTAAACTATTTAATCCATTATTTTTTTGGATCCAGCTATCTCCGTTGTCAACAGAAACGAATACCCCACTATCCCTGGTTCCGGCAAAAATATTATTGCCATTTGTAGCCAAACATATAATATCACGTACATCTGTTCCAATATTTTTTAATGACCAGTTTTCACCGTTATCCTTGGATATAAATATACCTATATAAGTCGCAACAAAAATATGATTATTATTGATGAGTATGCTTTGGTCATTTTTTTCAAATAATCCATTTAAATAATATCTTTCTTCCCAACTGTTTCCGCTATCCAAAGATAGATATATTCCATGATCTGTTGATGCAAATATGGAATCACCTTTGATTGCGAAATTATAAACATTATAAGAATCCATCCCATTATTTTTTGCAATCCAGCTATCACCGTTGTCTGTAGATAAAAACACTCCAAGGTCAGTTCCCGCAAAAATCTTTTTATCAAAGTTTGCAATAGAATTAACAATAGCTTCCTCTATTCCATTGTTTTTTGGAATCCAGCTATCACCATTGTCTGTAGATAAAAACACTCCAAGGTAAGTTCCCGCAAAAATGTTTTTATCACTTATGAATAAAGTACCAACTATACCTTCGGGCAATCCATTATTTATTTCAATCCAGCTATTACAAGTATCACTTGAATAATAAATACAGCCGTATGTCACTGCAAAAATATTATTACCACTTATGACTATAGGACTAACAGAAAAATTTAAAAATTCAATTGTTTTAATTGTCCAGCTATAACCTTTGTCTGTGGATAATAATATACCTATATCAGTCCCGGCATAAATATTTTTACCACTGATAGTAAAAGAATATACTCTAGTATTTGGAAACCCATTAGAGTATGCAATCCAATTATCACCATTATTTGAGGACAAGTATAATCCGCTGTCAGTTCCTGCAAAAATTTTGTTGTCCATAAATGTTAAACATGATACATAATTTTTATTTAATCCATTATTTTTCTTAGTCCAATTATCACCATTATCCGTGGATAAGAATACTCCTCTGTCAGTTCCTGCAAAAATTTTGTTGTCCATAAATGTTAAACATAATACATAATTTTTATTTAATCCATTATTTTTTGGAACCCAATTATTACCGTTGTCGGTAGATAAAAATATACCGTTACCTCGTGTCCCTGCAAAAATATAATTACCACTGATGGTTATTGAATTAATATCAGTTGTGGTTAACCCGTTATTTTTAGGGATCCAATTATCACCGTTGTCAGTGGATAATAATATTCCATTGTTAGTCCATATAAAAATATTATTCCCACTAATGGCAAGAATTGCTACATTTGTACCATAAAACCCTTTAATACACCGCTCCCACTGCGCATTTAGAGATGTAAAATTTAATAAAGAAATCAGGAACAGAACTGACAAGCAAAGTAAGATTTTTTTTGTTCTCATAATATTTCTCCTTTATTGGAAAATCTGTTTTCAAGATGTCAGACACTTACAAAGTGTCAGACATCTGCCCTTGCGCTGCTTCTTCGGTCTTTTTCCTAGGGCTATCTTAGAACAACATTAGCTAATGTTTATTTTCCTTACCAAACTTATTAAATAAATATAAGAAAAGCAAGGAATATTTTTAGAATTATTAAAATATTTTATTGATTGCTCATCCGAATTTCCCACACATTAAATACAAAAATCAATTTGAAAAAATTTATCTCAATTTCCTTAAAATAAAATTTTGTTATAAACGATAATAGTTTTTTTTTATAACTATTATAAAATATAACAAAAATTAATATTATGCGGGTGCTTTATGGACGTTAACAAATTGGACAATATAGTAGATAATATCTTGTCCGTTAAGCCTATTCTTTATAAAAACCTGATAAAGCCGGAATTGGTTGCCTCCATCATTCCAGCCGGCTCTTACCATTTATTTTTGATTCTGGAAAAGTACATTACGCTTTCCATGACGGAAATTGGTAAGGAACTTGCTATGCCTAAGCCTAATGTAACTTCTCTCGTTGATAAATTGATTTCATTGGGTTTTGTAGAAAGAATGCCTGATGCTCACGACAGGAGAATAATTAATGTTAAACTTACAAATTCCGGTCATAAAGCAATCGAACAGGCGAAAGAATATGTCATGAACTATATCAGGAAAAAGCTGCTTGTCCTCTCTGACAGCGAGCTGGAGTTATTATCAAGTTCATTGCAAAATGTTAAAGAAATATTATTAAAAGTCATTTGATATTGAAATTAAATCATATAAAATATATACAGGAGTAAAATTGAAAGAGGAAACAGAAAAAAAGAAGAGTATTTTTAGGTATCTCCCGCTTGCAGGAGTGATAATTATTGTTTTGATTGTTGGATTTCTATGGTATAAAGAGTATTCCAAATATGTTACCACAGACGATGCTCATGTTGATTCGGATATTGTATCGGTCAGCTCAAAAATTCTCGGAAGAATTATTCATTTATATGCGGATGAAGGTGATACCGTAAAGCAGGGAATGCTGCTTGCCGAGCTTGACAGCACGGATTTGCTTGCACAAAGAGAGCAGGCAAAGGCGATGAAAAACCAGGCAATTGCATCGAAAATCCAGTCCGATGCTAAATATAATTATGATAATGAAAGCATTAAGACTGTACAAGTGAGCCTCGAGAAAGCACAGGAAGATTATACCAGGGCAAAAGAGCAAATAGCCGGAAATGTAATTTCGAAGGAGCAATTCGACCATACTAAAAAAGCTTTCGAATCTGCCCAGGCACAGTTGGAAGCGGCAAAAACGAACCTGCTTGTGTCCAAGGCACAGATTGGTAATTCTACGGCTTCCGTCGAAACGGCTTATGCACAGATAGGAGTTATCGAGACACAATTGAAAAATACTAAAATTTATGCTCCGTTTAACGGAATTGTGGCGAAACGCTGGCTTCTGCCGGGAGATGTTGCACAGCCGGGGCAATCAATCCTGACTTTAACAAATAATAACAGGTTTTGGGTTATTTCATTCCTCGAAGAAACGAAGATGTCGGATGTTCATCTAAATTCGAAGTCCCTTTTTACTATTGATGCAATTCCCGGGGTTACTTTTTACGGGAAAATTTATGAGATAGGCTCTAATACAGCATCCCAATTTTCATTGATACCGCCTAATAATGCTGCAGGCAATTTTACAAAGGTAACGCAGAGAATACCCGTGAAAATATCCATTGACGGAGTGGATAAAAAAAATCTAAGCGATTATAAAATATTAGCCGGTATGTCGGTGGTTGTCAAGATTGTAAAGTAAGCTTATGAGATTATCAATTTTACATAGATTACGAAAAACAATCAGGAAAAGGGATTCGCAGTTCCATCCTCAACATTCGGGCTATAAATGGTGGGTTCTGGCAAATGTAATGATAGGTACATTTATGGCTGTGCTCGATGCAACCATCGTAAATGTCGGCTTGCCTAAAATTATGGCTTCATTCGGAGTGGGAATAGATAAAATCGAATGGGTTCTGACTGCTTATATGCTTGCCCTTGCCGTATTTTTACCTACTTCAGGCTGGCTTGCCGACAAGTTCGGATATAAGCGAATTTACTTTATGGCATTGTTATTATTTACTACGGGTTCGTTTCTTTGTGGCATTTCCAATGATGAGAATATGCTCATATTTTCAAGAGTTATACAGGGATTGGGAGCCGGGGCGATAATGCCTATAGGTATGGCAATAGTGATGCGGGAATTTCCACCTCGGCAAAGAGGTATTGCAATGGGATTTTGGTCTATTGCCGCCGCCGCTTCGGTGTCATTCGGTCCTCTTATTGGTGGCTATTTGGTAGATAATTATAATTGGCAGTTAATATTTGATGTAAATATTCCGGTAGGTATTATCGGGATGTTTGCGACATTGGTAATTCAACAAGAATACATAAGCAGTGCAGTTAGAAAATTTGATATTATAGGCTTTTTATCTGTAAGCACATTTTTACCCTTAGTTCTTTATGCCTTGACGGAGGCTAATGCGGCAACAAATTCGCAGGGCTGGTCTGCACCGTATATTCTTGTTTGTTTTGGAATTGCGGCAATCGCTCTTGCGGTTTTTATAACTGCGGAATTAACTGTCGAAGAGCCGTTAATAGATTTGAGGCTTTTAGTTAATCATAATTTTGGAATAGGTAATATTATAGTTTTTATATTCGGTATAGGTATGTTCGGCAGTACCTTTTTATTACCTTTATATCTGCAAAATTCGTTAGGCTATACCGCAATTCAATCCGGTTCTGTATTTTTGCCGGTCGGAATAATTCAAGGGTTAACTGCTCCGATTGTCGGTTTTATATCGGACAAAACAAATCCGAAAATACCGATTTTGGCTGGAATAATCCTTCTTGCATTAAGCTTTTACATAAACGGTTTCCTGTCATTTCTATCTGAACACAGCTATATAATGATGTCTTTATATATCAGGGGCTTAGGAATGGGAATGATATTCACACCCCTGATAACTATAGGACTGCTGGAAGTGCCTCACGAGAAAATGGCTCAGGCTTCGGGACTGTTCAATACTATTAGGCAGCTTGGAGGCAGTTTCGGCGTTGCGATACTTGCTACGATATTGACATCGAGGGTAACTTATCATTCGCAGATGTACAGCGAAGCTTTAAAAGCAAATTCTCCGGCATTCAGAAGTACTGCGGCACATTTGAACTACTATATTCAGCATAATGTAGGA
This sequence comes from FCB group bacterium, assembly GCA_049513175.1. GTDB lineage: Bacteria > Bacteroidota > Ignavibacteria > Kapaibacteriales > UBA2268 > JBEKWK01. Next base: position 1,687 of record JBEKWK010000150.1, on the reverse strand, counting down.
AGCACAGTAATAAATTCTGCTAAGCAGGCACAGGCGGTTATCATTTCCAATTTGAATCTCCAGGCTTTTGTCAGTGCGGTAGATGATGATTTTATGATTGCGGCTATTATTACTTTATTATGCGCAATTCCTATATTATTTTTACATGTAAAGAAAAAACATTTTCAACAGGCTAAAGTGGAAGTATATGAAAAATAAAAAGATGAAATATTTATTAATGTCAATTGCTTTGTTTTGCATTCTGATTTTGCATTTTTCTAAGGCACAACAGGAAATCATATCTATAACCCGTGTATCAACCGATTCTTTATCTCTGAATAAAATAATAAGCGATGTTATAGAGACTCATCCGTCAGTAATGGAGGCAAAAGAGGCTCTGAATACGGCTGACGCCAAAATAGGTCTTGCGAGAACAGGGTATTATCCCGATGTTGATATATCCGCCGATTATACCCGTTTAGGACCAACCTCGGTTTTCGATATACCTAATTTAGGGTCGTTTAAATTGTTTCCCGAAGATAATTATAATATATCATTAAACTTAAGAGAGAATGTTTATGACTTTGGTAAAACCTCGGCAAATGTGGATTTGGAAAATGAAAATAAGGAACTTGCATCCAAAACTCTTGACCAGATGAGGCAAAAGCTTACTTTAACCGTTATTAATACATTTTATTCTCTTGTTTATCTGCAAGATGCGATTAAAATAAAAGATGAAGAGTTGGCTAATTTAAATGAGCATCTCGAATTCGTAACTAAGAAAAATGAAACCGGCTCCTCAATTAAATATGAAATTCTGACGACTAAGGTGAAAATCTCGACAGTTGAAAGCCAGAAGATTGACTTGCAGGCATCTCGTAAGATTCAGCTTTCTATATTAAATTCCCTATTAGGACAAAAGGAAAATACAGAATTAACCGTAAAAAAGGAATTGAATACGGATAAGCCGCTTATTCCGGAAGACTCACTCGTATCAGTCGCAGTAGGACATAGAGATGAAGTTGCCATTGCAAAAGAGAAAGCCGCAATTGCCGAATTACGGTACAAAGCGGCAAATACACATGATAATCCTTCCATTAACATTTTTGCTTCCGGAGGCTGGAAAAACGGTTATATTCCCGATTTAACTATCTGGAAAGCTAATTATGTTGCAGGTGTGGGAGTGAAAATACCTTTATTCGACGCTTCGAGAACAAAAAATGAGCTTTTAGTGGCTCAATCATATATTCAGTCGAGTAATTACGATACCCAGGTCATTAGCAGAAATATTTCAAACGAAGTAATCGAAAATTCAGCAAACCTTGCGGCGGCAGACAGGAAAGTCGGGCAGTTCGATTTGCAATTACACCATGCAAAAGAGGCATTCGAGCTTGCTAAAGTAAATTTCCAGGCAGGAGGCATTACTAATCTTGATTTGCTCGATGCCGCAACGACTGTCTCGGAGAGTAGCCTTATGCTTCTGAAAGCGAAAATTGATTATGTTCAGAGTATTTACCGCTTAAAAGCAGCATTAGGAGAAAGATTATACAAAAATTTAAAATAATCCCAAATATTCCCTCTTGAGAGGGGATTAAGGGGTGTGTGTCTTGTCCTAAAATAGCTTTACAGCAAAAGGAGAAAGATAATGAAAAAAGGATTAATTTTGCAAACTGAAGCACCCCTCAGATTTTATAGCGAATCGTTTAAA
>JBEKWK010000149.1:0-7673 GCA_049513175.1 FCB group bacterium | reverse complement strand
ATCCACTTGATAAATTATTTAGGTTTATATCCTTTTCAATACTTTCATTTGTTACATTTATTATATCACTATAAACAGTTTTTCCAAAAATATCATAAATTTCTAAATTGCATTTATCGCCTTTAATATTATTAGAAAATATATGGAAATTACCGTCATTGGGATTTGGATAAATTAAAGTATTACCCATTACAGATTTTGAATCATTTATTGAAGTATGTGTCAGAACCCATTTCATACCATCCCATGCATTAATTTTCCCCCATCCCCATTCATTATTCCCATCAATTCCAATATTACCGGTATACGAATCTTTTATCGCAGTGTTTTTTATTATATCTTTTATTTGCGAAGGTGTCAGAGTTGGATTTGCTTCAAGCCATAATGCAATTGTACCTACCACAGAAGGACATGACATGGAAGTTCCTTCATAAGCGGCATAATACCAGGTTTTGGAATTATAATTTGTTTCGAATACAACCTCACCCCAATTATAACCTGAAGGCGTTGTAGTCATATCAAATGAATTTATGGCAGACACAAGAGCGCTACCCGGAGCGGTAACATCCGGCTTCATCCTTCCGTCGGCAGTCGGTCCTAAACTTGAAAAACTCGCTATTTCACCATTAGGATTATCAGTAGAATATGGTTGTCCGTCAATACTCATATAATCATGTTTGGATGTATAAGCACCTGCAGTGATTATATTTTTTCCGGTACCACCAATTTCACCAACTGTACATTTTGTATCTCCATCAATTAATCCGGGAATTTGATTACTTGAAAAACCAATCATAGCATAATTCGAGAAATTCCACATATTAATTGTGCCTTTAGTACTGCGGACCTTTATTAAAAAAATATAGCCTGAAGAAAAATCAGAAAATTCAAAAGAACCTCTCGGTTCATTATTGTACTCTGAATGTGATGTTGAAATTGATATTTGATGTCCATCCCCATTGAAATCATTTAATGAAATTTGAGTTAGGGTTACATTATCAGAAGTACAAAAATAATCAGTACTATCGGATATTAGCGAACTATTGATATTATAATAATATAATTTAAAACAAAAATCATTTCCCGGTTCACCCCAAATATCAACACCTCCATATAAAAACGCATCAGCCAAAGATGAAATAACAGTATCAGTTTGGCTGAAAGTATGAGCGATATGCAAAGCTAAATTCCCTTCATTTCCTGCTGACCCCACAATAATTTTTCCGGGACCTATCAAAGCATCGCAAGCCTGGTCAAATAAAGAAGTGCCGTCATGAGGACCAATATGTTCTCCAAGACTTAGATTAACAACGGCTGGTTTATTAACCGATTTAGCATAATTAAATATATAGCTTATCCCGTCAATAATACAGCTTTGCCCTGTTTCAAAAGGGTCGCTGGATGTATCATATGCAACCGGGACGAGTACGAAATCACATCCGGGCGCCATACCCATATATTTACCATCGGTTCCAAGACCACTCCCACCTGCAATACCTGATACATGGGTTGCATGTGATTCATCATTTGCATCAGCCCTGGCAGATATAATGTCGGCACCGGTATATTCCGTTCCATAACTAAAACCGGAGGGTGGATATCCGCTTCCTGTCTGGTCCCACACCCTTAATATTCTATTTATGTTTCCTGTTGTATCATAATAAGCAGGATTTGTATAATCGAAGCCATTATCAACGATTCCGACAATCACATTTTTTCCTGAATATCCTTTTGGTAAATCTATCCCTTTACGTACAAAATCAGCTTTTACTGCGGCTCTTGCACTATCAAGACGCTTTCTAACAGGTTCATCTACCTGTATATAATCAATTCCTCCAAATTGGGAAACAGATTCAATATTTTCTATGGGAATTTTTACAGACCAGATATTACCTGCTTTGGTATTTATTTTGACCCCTAATCCAAGAAGATTTTTTTCAATTTCATTATTGTTAATTTTAAGTAGGCCTCCGGCAAATAACCCTTCTTTGAGATTAGTCAAAATATAACCATTTTTATTATGGTATTTTTTATTCCCTAAAATTTCTGACTTCTTTGAAAATTGTACATTTGGATTTTTCATATCCATAATTAATTTTTGAGTTATAGGCGAAAGTTTTGCTTTCTTCACGGTTCCGTCCGCAGTATTAATCAACGGCTCACAATGTAAAGATTGAACAAATGAGAGAGATACCATAAAAATAATAAGGCTTGAGATAAATTGATTTTTCATATATTCACTATTAATTTATTTAATATGTACTTTTTCATCTATTTGCAGATATTCTATTCCAGAAACGTTTAACAAGTCTTCAAATTTTGATAGAGGAATTTTTACAGTCCAAATATTTCCGGCTTTTGTACCAACTATCACACCTAATTTATCTATTGTCGAAGTATCAATATTTGAATTTGTTTTCAGCATTCCATTAACATAATAATTTTCCTTTATCAAAACTATCGGAAATTCATTTCTCAATTTTTCAGAAGGACTATATGCAGTGATATCAGGTGCATTTTTTTTCTCATCTGATAATTTCATTAAGAAAGATTGAGTTCCGGGTGATAACTTAACAGAATTTATTCTGTCCTTCTTTACCTCTTTTTCAGAATTTCTGCAATTGCAACATCCTGTAACAATTGATAAACACAAAACCAGTAAAAAAAAAGTTATTTTCATAATATTTCTCATCTCAATATTCAGAATTCAGACTCAGAATCCATAATTATATGTTCTTTTACATTTTTCTGAAACTGCTGTAAAACAACTCCGGATATTATAAATACTAATCCGATAAATGACGATAAAAGTATCTTTTCACCTAATACAAAGTTAATAAATATTAAGGACAGAAAAGGTGAAATATATATAAGGTTACTTACCTGTGCGGTAGTCTTAGACAATTTTAATGCCTTCAGCCAGAAAATAAATGTAATCCCCATTTCAAATAGTCCGACATATGCAACTGAAGTAATTCCTAATGGCTCCGGTACTGAAAATCTTGAAAATATAAAAGTATAAATTAATATAAATATAAATCCAAATGCAAAATTCAGAAACAATTTCGCTATTTCATCTCTTTTGTCCTTTATATTAAAAATCCAGAAAGTCCCCCAAATTAGCGAGCTTCCCACAGCAAGCAATACACCATAAGGATTTGAAAATTTCAATCCAAAAATATTTCCTTGAGTGGAAATAAACAGCACCCCTAAAAAACTCAAAATTACCGCTACTATGCTTCTGATTTTAATCTTTTGCTTTAGGATAGGAATAGATAATAATACTACCACAATCCCCCAGGTATAATTCAGAGGCTGGGCTTCTTGTGCAGGGAGAATAGAGTAAGCTTTGAAAAGTACAAGATAATATAAAAACGGGTTTAAGAAACCTAACAGCATTGATTGCAAATAATCTTTTTTGCTATAGCTTTTCAGCAATTTTATTTTATTTTGGAATAATAATGCGAAGAATAACACAATTAGAGATACTAAAGAAGCCAAAAGCAGTAACTGGCTGTAATCAACAAATCTCAAAGCAATCTTGAAGGCAGTTGCTACAGTTGACCACATTAGAACTGCTATGGATGCAAAAATATAAGCTTTATTCTGTTCTGTCATATTCAGTTTTCAGTTTATAAAGTTCTTAAAGTTCATAAAGTTTGTAAAGTTTGTAAAGTCATAATGTTTTTTTGGTGCAATAATATAAGATTTCATCTATATTTAATCTATATGTGTCAATTATATCATTTGATAATCCTTTGGCAAAATCATCCTCCACTACATTAAATCCCGCTTCTCTCAATCTATTTCCAAAATCCTTGCCATAAATCCTTACATGGTCCTTTTGCCCAAATAACTTTAACCTTTGCATTTCTAAATCCGCTTTACTGATTTTTTCCCCCTTTGTCAAAGGGAGATTAAGGGGGATTTCTTCAATCGTTGCATCCAATTTGTTATCTACCGGCACCTGAAAAATAACCCATCCATCTTGTTTAAGAACCCTAAATAATTCCTTCATCGCTTTTACATCATCCTCGATATGCTCCAATACATGACTACATAAAATACAATCAAAAGACTCATCAGGTAAAGGTATATTTGTAATATCAAACTTGTATCTTGCCAAATCAGAACTCAAATCGGCACTGTGGTAATCAATATTCTGATATTTTATAAATCGGTTTTGTAATGCCCTCGAAGGAGCAATATCCAACAACTTTAATCTCGTTCCCAAGCTCCCTTTAGGGAACGTTTTCTCATTCTTCTGTTCAGTAAATAAATCCGTTTTTTCCTGAAGATACAGCCACAATAAACGATGCCGCTCAAAAGAACTGCATCCCGGACATTTGATATTTTTTCTTTGTCCATCACCTGAAGGAAGAAATTTTCTGAAATTACTTTTACAGATTGGACAGGTATATTTTCTACCCGAATAAAAAATACTACGAATTTTATAATGGATAAAGTAAGTAATATTTCTTAAATTACGTTTAATGGTTCTCAATTTTAAAATTTTATAAAATTCATATAAATACATTTAAAATTAAGTCGAAAAAATGAGTAAAAAAAAGAAAGAAAAGAAAAAAAATAAAAAGAAAGAAAAAAAGCTAAAGAAAAAATCACGTAAGCTTCGTAAAAAATTACTCAAGAAATTACGATGCAAAGGGAAGTTTTGCAGTGGGAGATGTACAGGTAAATGTAAAGATATTTAATAATTACTACTTTTAGCTAATATATATTGTAATATATTTTACATATTTTATTTATTTTATAATAATTAATGCAATTCCAATTTAAAAATCATTTTAATTTCATTTCAATTAAATTAAATTTTCAACCAAATCTTAATATAATATTATAAATAAATTATAAATTTAAACGGAAATTTCGGAATTTTGTAGTAGGGAATTTGTGTAATATTTCCGATATATTTTTTTTGTATTTATCAAAGCAGAGTGCAAATTTGCAATACTTTCTTGGAAATTTTGTAAACAGATTTCATTTATGATTTAGATAACTTATAGTAAAATTATTAATTTAAAGACCAATTATTTTCATTCTTCAAAACAATCATAATATTGAATTATACATATTTTATTAATTAATTAAGGATAAGCAGATGACGAAAATTCTCAAGTTTTTTTCCATCAAAAATTTCTTCTTTCTTTTACCAATTCTCACTATCTTTTTCTCAACAACGGCAATGGCAAGCGAGGCAACACTTAAAATCCCAATTCTTTCAGGCTTCCAAACCAATTTATTGTATATTGGCTTGGTAATTTGTCTTTTGGGTATGGTTTTTGGGTTATACCAATACATAACAGTTAAAAGGCTCAAGGCTCATGCTTCTATGCTTGAAGTATCGGAACTAATATTTCAAACTGCAAAGACTTATTTGATTCAGCAAGGCAAATTTCTCATTTTACTTGAGGTAATAATTGGAATATGCATTGCATTCTATTTTGGTGTGCTTCAGCAAACTGAATTAATCGGAGTCCTGATTATATTAGGCTGGTCAGTCGTTGGAATTTTAGGTTCTTACAGCGTTGCATGGTTCGGTATCAGGGTTAATACTTTTGCGAACAGTCGCATGGCTTTTGCTTCGTTAGAAAAAAAGCCGCTAAAATTATTAAATATCCCTCTACAATCAGGAATGAGCATTGGTGTTCTTCTTGTTTGTGTCGAATTAATAATGATGCTTATTATTCTGATGTTTGTTCCGAAACAATTTGCAGGAGCAAGTTTCATCGGTTTTGCAATCGGTGAATCATTAGGTGCAAGTGCATTAAGAATAGCAGGCGGTATCTTTACAAAAATTGCCGATATAGGTGCCGACCTAATGAAAATCATATTCAATTTAAAAGAAGATGACCCGCGCAGTCCCGGTGTCATTGCAGATTGTACAGGCGATAATGCTGGCGATAGTGTCGGTCCCACAGCAGACGGCTTCGAAACTTATGGAGTAACGGGTGTCGCACTTATCAGCTTTATAGTTCTGGGAGTGTTTCCCCAATATCAGGCTGAGTTGATTACATGGATTTTCACAATGCGTATCTCCATGATTGTTACTTCAATTGTAGCTTATTGGATTAACAAAATAATCAGCTCTGTCAGATACTCAAAAGCAGATGATATGGATTTTGAAGTGCCACTCACAACTTTAGTCTGGATTACTTCAATTTTATCCATTATCGTAACATTCTCGATAAGCTGGTGGCAATTGTCTCATCTTGGAAATGTATGGATTGTACTTTCGATAATTATAAGCTGTGGTACTCTTGGTGCCGCATTAATTCCCGAATTTACCAAAATATTCACAAGTCCCAAATCGAAACATGTCCGTGAAGTCGTAACCGCATCACGCGAAGGCGGTGCTTCTCTGAATATTCTATCTGGTTTGGTATCAGGCAATTTCAGTGCATTTTGGGAAGGCATGGTATTTTTCGCATTAATGTTCATCGCATATATGGCAAGCACACATGGATTAGACGGGTATATGATTTATTCGTCAATCTTTGCATTCGGTCTCGTAGCATTCGGATTCCTTGGTATGGGACCTGTTACCATCGCTGTTGACAGCTATGGTCCTGTAACGGATAATGCACAATCTATTTATGAATTATCTCTTATAGAAACTCTACCTAACATTGAACAAGAAATTGAAAGAGATTTCGGATTTAAGCCGGATTTCGAAAAATCCAAATATTACCTCGAATGTAATGACGGAGCAGGAAATACTTTCAAAGCTACTTCAAAACCTGTTCTAATCGGCACTGCCGTCGTCGGTGCAACTACTATGATATTCTCCCTTATATTAGTCATCAAAACCGCATTGGGCATTGAGCCGACACAAATACTAAACATATTGAATCCGTATTCAATTTTAGGAATGATTTGTGGAGGTGCGGTTATATATTGGTTCACAGGAGCATCAATGCAGGCAGTTACAACAGGTGCTTTCAGAGCAGTTGAATTTATCAAAACTCATATCAAATTAGATGATGCCGCAGAGCAAAAAGCATCCACCGAAACTTCAAAAGAAGTCGTCAAAATATGTACTCAATATGCACAGAAAGGTATGTTCAATATCTTCATCGCAATTTTCTCATTTGCATTGGCATTTGCATTTTTCTCAGCATCGAATAAAGAGCATGCCGCACCGGCAGCATTTTTCATAAGCTACCTGATTTCGATTGCAACTTTCGGTTTGTTCCAGGCAATATTCATGGCTAATGCAGGCGGATGCTGGGATAACGCAAAGAAAGTAGTAGAAGTTGACCTGAAAGAAAAAGGGACACCTCTACATGAGGCTACAGTTATCGGCGATACAGTCGGCGACCCGTTCAAGGATACTTCTTCAGTCGCTTTAAACCCGATTATAAAATTCACGACTTTATTCGGCTTGCTGGCTATGGAAATCGCAATAGTGCCATCATTTGTACCGATAGCTCCTTATGTAGGCGGTGCATTTTTTGTATTAGCTTTAGTTTTTGTCTGGCGTTCCTTCTACAAAATGAGAATACCGCAAAAACCTACGGCATAGGATATTTTACTTCTTGCTCCCAAGCACTTATTATATCTTGTTCCCAAGCACCTGCTTGGGAACTTTTTTATATAAAGCTGTCCCTTTATTTTGAGGAACAGCTTTTTTTATGTAACTTTTATGTCTTTGG
>JBEKWK010000148.1:0-7697 GCA_049513175.1 FCB group bacterium | reverse complement strand
ACTGTCCATTTCAGGGATGATAATTTATCTTTTGATGCCGGTGTTGCTGTGAGCCAGAAAGTCTACCAATTCAATGATAGCACCAAAAGGAACTTTATTATCGTCAATTATGATATTATTAATCAGTCAGGTTCAAATTTCGATTCCTTATATGCTGCTTTGTATTTCGATTGGGATATAGGACCATCAGGTAACAATAACCAGGCTCTGTACGACAACGATAATGTGTTCGGGTGGGTTATGAATGTCAAAGATACTTCAATGCCTCTTGTGGGTGTTTCCCTGCTGTCATCCGATAAGTTGAATTATTATGCTATTGATAATCCGACTGTTTGGGATGGATTCACAAATTCGGAAAAATGGATGATGATGACCAGCGGTGTTTATAGGAAACAATCAGGTATTACCGATGTTTCGATGGTAATCGGAGCAGGTCCCATCCGCCTCAACGCAAATGATACAGCACATGTAGCTTTCAGTATATTTGTCGGAAACGATATTGCCGAATTAAAATCAGCTTCAAGGGTTGCAAGAGAGACTGCTATTATAAACGGCATCGCTAATGGTAATAATACTCATCTACCTCCAAAAGATTCAATTTTGTCATTATATCCTAATCCGGCACCGGGTAATTCTTCCGGTACTACAATGTCATTACTTCTTGCTCTAACCAATGGTTCAAATATCACTATTGATATAGTTGACGTACTTGGTAATGTTGTACATACTGTGATTGAGAATCAGTATTTTACCGCAGGAATTGTTGACCATCCTATTATGATTCCGGTTTCAACGCTCAGCCAGGGAAGATATTTCCTTAGGATTTCTACTATTGATGGACAATTATTAGAACCTTTCACTATTATCCGGTAAAGCAATTCTTGTTTCCACCTTAACAATTCCTTTAACATTTTTAAAAACAATTTCCTTAATTTAGTATTTTCTATTTTAACAATTCCATTTATATAATTTCATAAATATAGATAATGAAAGAAATAGCAATAATTATGGCTGGTGGTACCGGTACAAGGCTCTGGCCCCGCAGTACCGAAAAACAGCCTAAACAATATATACACCTGGTCGGGGACGAAACCATGATTCAAAATACCGTCAAGCGTCTCCTGCCGGTATTTTCACCTGAAGATATTTATGTTGTGACAACAAAAGCATTAGCAAAAACCGCTGTACTTCAACTTGAAATGCTCCCTAAGGAAAATATTATCATCGAGCCTTTTGCAAAAAATACTGCTCCCTGCGTTGCTTTGGGTGCGACAGTTATATCAAAAAAATATACTGATGATACCGTTTTATGCTGTTTCCCTGCAGACCATGTTATTTCAAATAACGGCGAATTTTATGATAGCCTTGAAACAGGCTGTGAACTTGCCCATTCCAAAAAAGGCATTGTTACAATCGGCATCACTCCATCCCGTCCCGAAACAACATTCGGCTATATTCAAATGAAAGAGGATGCCAAAGATTTAGGCGACCTTTATGAGCATGGTGTCCGCTATACTTCCGCATTTGCCGAGAAGCCTGATTCTGCAACAGCAAAACGGTTTATTGATTCCGGTGATTTCCTTTGGAACAGCGGTATTTTTATCTGGCGTCTGGATACCTTCTGGGAAGCTTTCGCAAAGTTCTTGCCTGAACATTTTCCCCTATTCGACAATCTTAAAAGCCACATCGGCAAAGATGATTTTATTAATGCAGTCCAGGATGTTTACAAAAAGATTCAATCGCAATCCATAGATTATGCAATAATGGAAAAAGCAAAAAATGTCTTTGTAGTTAAGTCAACTTTCAACTGGAGCGACCTTTCCAACTGGGACGAAATCTACAGAATCTCCCGCAAGGACGGCAGGAATAACGTTGTGGAAGGAGATGTATTTTCCGTAAATTCTTCCAATTGCCTCGTTAATTCTACTGGTAAGATGATTGGGGTCGTAGGAGTTGACAATCTTATCATCATCGAATGTGACGATTCCATCTTAATCTGCAAGCGAGGTATGTCCGATGATGTCAAAGAAGTTGTTGACTATCTGAAAAGAAAACAGCTTAATAAATTTTTGTAAAAGATGTTTCTTTGTAAAAAAGAACGCTGATGAAACGAATCACAATTTTTCTTTTTATTGCAATTGTTTTCATCTTTAGCGGCTGTTCTTCATTTGTCAGGTTTTCTTCACAGCCGGGAAATAATTATTCAAAGAACAAAAACGATGCTTCGACAGATTATTCAGTTGTTGCAGGTCAGACTTTTCGCGGGAAAGCATCCTATTATGCCGACGAATTTAACGGCAGGCAAACTTCCAGCGGCGAAATCTTCGACATGAATGACTTTACCGCCGCACATAAAACCTTGCCTTTCGGAACAATCGTCGAAGTCAAAAATTTATTAAATGGGAAAACCGTAACCGTTAAAATCAATGACCGTGGTCCTTTCGTCGCCGACAGGATTATTGACCTGTCCAAAGCTGCCGCAATGCAAATTGACCTCATCCGCACCGGCACCGCAGATGTGGAATTGAGAATAATTTCAGTTCCTTTTTAATCAGTTGTTAGTTGTCAGAAAAAAATTAAGAATTACCATAATATTGTCTCCCGCCGGCGGGAGATTAAGAGGGTGGATTTTTCCGCTAACTGATAACTGAAAACTATTACTTCATCGTTTTGCATTGCCACTGCATTAAGCTACTGCACGAGTAATTTAATTGTTTCAAAGAACTTACAAATTATTTGCATCGTTTGCATTGAAAAATCAATTTTTTTAATATTCCCGAAGTGTATTTTCTTAAAACAATTAACAATTATGAAATTAAAATTATGCTTTAGGTCAATACAAATTTGCACTTAAATCAGTTAGCAGTTAGTAATGAGCAGTTAGAAGTTTTGATGTCATTCCAAACTTGATTTGGAATCCATACTTTATAAACTTTCAACTCCGACACCCTCCAAAAACCCGCCGATTCCCGCTTGCCGAGTCCCTTTGCAATTATTTTATTTCAAAGAACTTAACACGTGCTGACCGCCAAAACCGCCAAAAAAGTGATTTTTTTCATTTTTTGACTAATTTTTTTTTAAATCACTCCTTAAGTCAATTAAATATACAATTTAATAGCTATGAAATTTTTTACTTTGCTTTACTTCGCGAAAAACTTTGCGTTCCTTGCGGTTAAATCTTTAAAACACATAAACGCAAAATAAACGAAGTACACGCTAAGTTCGCTAAGAAAACAAATCGAACTCCCATTTCAAAGAACTACCCACAATTCTACATTTTACATTCTAATTTATACATTAACAATCGCCTGTGGAATGAATGAACTAATTCAAAGATAAAACCAAATGATGAAACAGTCAATTCAACCGTTTTTTAATTATTTTTTCAATAGTTTTTTCAATAGTTTTTTCAATAGTTTTTTCAACCGTTTAAAAAAGTATTTAATGTCCGGAGAGGAAGATTAAGAGTAGAAGAGGTATTTTCCTCTCTATAAAGGATTAAATCCCTAGTTTATTGCTTATGAAAAGAATTTAACTTCCTAATTTGTATAGCTTAACGAATAGCAGCGAACATTTTTATTAGTATTAGTTAAAAATATATTTGCAATTAAAAATTATTTCCTTATATTTGATTATAATAAATTATTCTTTTTAATTCATAACAGGAGTCATTATGAAAAAGCTTTTTCAAAAGTTTTCACCTGTATTTTTTGCAGTTGTATTGCTGACAATTGGTATTTCAATGTTATACCTTGGCGGCTGTTCTACGGAAAAAGGAAATCCAATAAATCCAAAGGGCGATAATTCTTCACAAGTATTTGATATGTCTAATCCGGCTATCGCAGCCACTGTAGCCGTTCAAAGCAAATATACCGACCAACTGATGGAATATGCCGATGTTGTCGGTGTAGGAACCAGTGTTGATGACAATGGTGTACCGTATATAATTGTTTATACCGCAAAGGATGAAAATTCTAAGTCAAATAATCAAACTCTTGCACCTGCAGGCTTACCCACAAAACTTGATAATGTTCCTGTAGTCGTTGTGAATTCGGGTAAGTTTGTGGCTTTTACACTTTCGGGAAAATATAATCCTGTTCCAAACGGAGTATCAATTATAAATCCACGCGAGGGATGTGCCGCTGGTACACTCAGTTGTATTGTGCAGGATGGTGCCGGCATCAAATATATTCTAAGCAATAATCATGTTATGGCAAATGAAAACAATGCCGTTGTCGGAGACAATATAGACCAACCCGGCACTTATGATTCGAAACCTCAATGCAATACATCATATCCAAATGTAGTTGCAAATTTAACCGCCTGGTATCCTATTGTTTTCAGTACTTCAGCAAATAATACAATTGATGCGGCTATTGCACAATTAACATCGAATACAGCCATAAGTTTCACTTATGCAACGCCTAAAGGTTACTATGGGTATCCTAATACAACTACTGTTTCACCTTCTGTCAGACTGAAAATTCAAAAAGTCGGCAGGACAACTTCATTAACTACCGGAACAATTGCATCAATTAATACCACAGTTAATGTTGGTTATGGGAGTGGGACTGCAAGATTTATTGGGCAGATTGTAACATCAAGCAAATTCTGCCAGGCAGGTGATTCAGGTTCATTAGTTGTTACGAATAATTCAAGTGCAAATCCTGTAGGTCTGCTATTTGCTGGTACTAATAACGGGACTACTATTGTAAATCCCATTAATTCAGTTTTGAGTTACTTTGGTGTTAGTATCTATCATCCGTAAAACAATAACAAAAAATAAAAATTATTTTTCGTCTATCAGCTCGTTCCCAAGCTCCTGCTTGGGAACGTGCATTTTAAAGCGTAGCTAAATAGTCAGGTATTTATTGTTGTAAAGGTATCAATTAACTTTATGCGTATTTTTATAGAAATATTTTTCTTGTTAATTTTTTTCTCTAATATATCTTCAGCCATGGGTGATTCAACAAATGGGAGTATTCAAAAAAATACTAAAAAAGAAAAAGAGGTAAAACCAATGCTGACTATCATTGAAGCTCTGGATACTTATACTGACTCTTTAATGGCTTTGCCCGGCGTACAAGGAGCCGGAATGGGAAAAAAAGGTGAAAAAGATTGTGTAGTTGTTTATGTCAGTAAAATTTCAAAAAGCACTAAACAAAAAATACAAAAAATGTTGGAAGGCTATCCGTTAACAATCGAAAAAACCGGGCAGTTTCATGCTATGCCTAAGAAATAATTAAAAAGTAAAACGAAATTTATTTCGTAATCTGCTTACCCTCTCCTGTTGGAGAGGGACAAAGGGTGAGGTAAATTATCATTGCCGTCAGATTTATCTGACGGACTTATTTTGGTTCGGGCTTTAGCTTAGCATGTTTGTATGAAAATTGTAAGAAAGCATTTTAACACAAAGTCCACAAAGTATAAGTAACAAAGTTCACAGAGAAATTTCACGCAAAGTCCGCAAAGCCCGCAAAATTTTATAAATTATTTACCACAATTAGTAATTTCTAATTTGTAATTAGTAATTAAAAAGGTTACTTTTTCACAAACATCTTAGTTTGTTCACCAATCCTTATTAAATATACTCCTATTGGCAATGATTCAATATTCATGCGTGTTTCAATGCTTTCGGCTTTGGCAGTCATTAATTTATTTCCCAACATATTATAAATGCAAATATTTTGACCAATTATATTTGCAGAATTAATATTTAGAAAATCGCTTGCAGGATTAGGAAAAACATCGGGTGATATAATAATATTTTTATTATCTTCTTTCACTCCGGTTATGATTTCTAATTTTATAATACCATCTAAGGTCATCAACCACAAGTTATTATTATAATCAACCATTTCTTTTCGAATCATATTTATATTAATTGAGTCCAGGTGCGAGGGCATTGGACCTAACCAGGGTATTTTGAGCATGTCGTATTTAGTGAAATAATACCCATCATATTTATATAAAAATTGTTCGGCACCGAACCATTTATTATTATTTTTATCTATTATCATATCCTTTATTTCCAATGCTGAATTTATATTAGCATTAAATTCTTTATTGGAAAATATTTCCCAGATATTACCATTCCAATGAGTAACACCACCGTTATTCATAGAATAATCCTGATTAATTGAAATATCAAAACAAACCCAAAAATTATTTGAATCATAAGGTATTATTTTATTTGGTGATGACCAGCTTGTATCATTCATAGGGCTAATTATATTTTTTTTTCTCCATAATGTATCAACCTTCATAGTTAAACTAGTAGGATATACACCGTAGAAGATATTATCTCTATCAAATTCAATATCCCGAAAATAAGCCATGTATTTATCTGAGTTTACACTATCGGCATGAAGTTGCCTGGTCCATGTACTATCAGTTAATTTATACAAATCTTCATTAATAATGGTACCCATATAAAAATCATATTGAGGGATATATGTATAAAAGGTAACATCACTAAATGACCATATATTATTTAATGAATCACAGGCTATTAGTTTAAATTCCCTGTCTTTCTCATAGCTATCTTTAATTGCATATTTACTCCAGTTTATACCGTCATATTTATAAAGCCCTCGCAGACCTGCAATCCATATATTACCCGATTTATCACAAATAATTTTGTTTAATATCAAAGAATCATAAAAAATATCTGTTCTGGCATCGAGTCCGGGATTTTTCCAAACTCCGTTTTCGAAATAATTCACACCATATTTATCAGTATTCCCATTTAAGCTCAAAACCCAAATCCTGCCGGCTTTGTCAATTGTCATATCTACCTTTTGATAGCCGAAAAAATTTGTGGAATTATAATAAATACCTTGAAAATTTTGAGCAAAGCTTGCCGCAGATAAATTGCAAATAACAAAGAATACAATCATGAATTTTTTCATTTTACAGTTTCCTTTATAAATAATTACATAAAAGTTAATATTATAGAACAATCATGTAAAAATGGGCATTCTCATTTTGATATTTAATAATAATTAGATTCCATTTTTTGCATAGTTAACTCATTTCACAATCATCAACGGTTTTGAAATATATGCCGCAGGTGATTGCAGAATACATTGATAAAAGCCGTCAGGATAATCACTTGTTTTGAGTTTAAATGAATTCCCATCTTTCTTTTTATAGTTCAGAACTTTCGAATCAATTTTAAAGCCTTGAAGATTGTATAAATTTAATAAGAAGGGACCTTCTTCATCGCCGCTGATTTTTATTTCGACTTCATTATTTGCAGGATTGGGTTCAATTTGCATTGTAGTTAAGTCTCGAAGTGCAACTCTTCTTAATTCCAGTGTACATGCACGTATTGTTAATGAGCCGTCCTGCGTTTGAATTACTATATTTGTATCTGATAGTGAAAATTTCCTGATATGAATTGGAGTTTTGTCGCTGTCCGCAAGCAATACCAAGCCATAGATTTCACCTAATAAATTTTCTTTATTATTTATTGAAATATTCTTTCCTTCAAGAACTAAAATTCTTTCATAGTTAATAATTGTATCTTTAGTAATACATGTTTTATCAGACCAACCCGAGGACAAAAATAATGTTTCATCATAAGCAATTTCACAGGTATAATCTATATTTTGAAAAGGTATCTGGTTTGGATTTGTAATCTTTAATTGTATGGGAAAATCTTTTGTTCCTACATTTGCAGAAGTGTCGGGGAT
>JBEKWK010000147.1:0-7718 GCA_049513175.1 FCB group bacterium | reverse complement strand
GACGGCAAATTATCAGTCCGTTCAATTGCAATTGATGTGATTGGAGCAGTCTCATTGTATTCTCCCGAAGATTACAAGACTCAAAATAATATTGCTTATATGGTAGGCAAGGAAGGGTGGGGTGTAGTTTATTACTCCGATTTGTCAAAAGAAGATGAACCATCTGCCCAAATGCAGGTTCCTGAAGAAACATATCTACAGCCTCTTGGTAATAAAATAGTAATAATTTCCACCACAAAATCATCAACTAATTCATTCCTCCAGATTGTAAGCAAAAGTAAAGGAATTATAAACAGCTTTTGGGTAGAATCTAGAGGAGAACTGATTAATGTATTCGATAACGGTGAATCTAAAATGGTTTGCTATCTAAAAAATTATGAAAATAAGTATTCGTTAGTTTTATTTGATTTACAGGATGTTAACGATAAAACTAAGTGGCATGAATATCATATCACAACAAATTATATTGAACCACTTTCTTTATACCGGATTAATGATATAATCTATATTTCTTTTAGAAACGGCTTAGCAACGTTTGACCTCGACGGGAACATTTTATCCTCGGATTTTTTCCCTTTAGGTGAATATTTTACAAAACCTCCCGATATTGTAAATTATGACAAATACCTTATTATGTCTTCATCTACTTCATCATTGATTTTTGAAAAAAAGCAAAATACATTTTGGTATTTAAGTCTGTTTCTTCGAACCTCAGGAAAAATAATAATTCCACTCATATTGTTTCTTCTGTTACTGTTTGTTTATCAGATTAACCGCCGTCAAAAGAGGCTGCTTAAAGCAGTTCTTGATTTACCATCTTCCGGTTTTATGTTTGTATTAGATAAAAACGGCAGGTTATTACGTGCTAATGCTTCCGGTAAAAATATACTCGGTATTACCAATCCTGTCCCTTTAAAGAGATTATTTCAGTATTATTCCGTACTGGAAAATACAAAAGCCTTAAGCGACCTTGTCAATAAAGCAATTATTTTAAAAGATTCAATTTCTCAAAAAATAAATATCATTCAGGACGGTGCCATAAAAGAATGGTACTGCACTGTTGTGCCTCTGAAAAATATTGCGGGACAATACAGAGGTATGGTTTTTACGGGAATAGATATTACCGAAGAACTTGAAAAAAAGCGACTCAGCAATTGGGCTCAGCTTGCACACGATATGCAGACTAATCTCTCCACAATCCGGTTAAATGCCGAGCAGATGGACATAGACGCCGCAGAAGGAAACAACGAAAGAAGAAAGAAGATAATTCACCAGGTAAATTTGCTTATTCAAAGGGTCAGGGATGTAGTTACCGTCGGACGCAGTGACGGTCTGGAAATGGAAACAGTAAATGCCGCTTCTATTTGTATCGAGGCAAGAGTAGAATTCGATGAATCGTTATTCCCCAATGTGGAATTTGAGTTGAAAATACTGAATTTTAATATTTCATGTGATAAGCAGAAGATGGTCAGGGCTTTAAGAAATGCAATTGAAAACAGCATAAAAGCATTGCATGACGAACCGGGATTGATACGAATCGCCTGCTGGAACGATACACGCAATGCATTTTTTAGCATAAAGGATACCGGTACGGGCATGGACGAAAAAACGAAGGAAAAAATTCTGACGCCATATTTTACGACTTCTAAAGCACAGGGCGGTACAGGTATCGGCACTATGATTATGCAGCATGTTATTCAATTGCACGGCGGTGAATTAATAATAAATTCCGATAAAGGTAAAGGTACAGAAGTCATTTTCTCTCTGCCTTTATTCTATAATACCCAAAAAATAAAATATAATAAAAATCAATCAGTATAACCATTGGCACTCAAAGAAACACTTAAAGGAAAGCGAATTGCAGGCATAGATTACGGAAGAAAGCGTACCGGTCTTGCCGTTTGCGATGAATTCCACATTACCGTTTCTCCAAGAAGGTTTTTTTTAATGGATTCAGTTAATTTCTGGGATGAATTACTTGAAGCATTAAAATCAGAGAGGGTAGAGGCTATTGTGGTCGGAGTTCCATATAGACTCGATGAAATTGTAACCGATTTAATCAAAGAAATACTCGATTTTATAAAAGAATTAGAATTAAAAAGCAATATTACCGTCATACCTTATGATGAGTCTTACTCGTCTCATAAATCGCTGCAAACGATGCTGGAAATTGGTGTGAAAAAGAAGCAACGTGCTAAAAAAGGTAATATGGATAAAATTGCAGCGGCTGTTATTCTCAGGGATTTTCTACAGGAATTAGAGGGATAAAATGAAAAAGACTATATTTTTACTTTCTTTGCTTGGTTTATATTTTATATCTGCTATCGCCTTTTCTCAAGGTATGAGAGAAAAAGACAGAAGCAGGTATTACGATATAGGCAAAAAGTTTTACTGCGAAACTCATATATTACCATATAAAACCGATTCGGTGAAAATATTAATTCTCTTCAAAATCGGTTATGACCAGTTAAGTTTTCAGAAAATAAATTCGGCTGATATCTCACGTGGTGAATTTGCCGCCGATGCTGATTTTGAATTTGAATTTCGCGATGCCGACGGGATTATCTGCCATAGAGATGTTTGGGAAGATACCATCTTTGTGAGTAATTATGATATGATAAAATCCGATACAAATTTTGTTATCGGCGGAATTATATCTATTCTCAAAAGCGGTCCCTATGATTTGCATTTTCGAATGGCAGGACCGAATATGCAAAATTCTCAAAAGAAGACTTTACCAAAAATCGAGGATGTAAATTTCTTCACAAATTATACAATTTCAAAGCCCATTTTTGTAAACTATTACGACTTTGAAAAGTTTCAAAAGGCAAAACCATTTATTTTAGAAAACGGCATCTCTTTCAGGTCTTCCGGTGCCAGCCTTATTATACCCGTATCATACAAAAGCGAATATGAAAAATACAGCTATAAAATAAAATATCTCGGTCAAAAGAAAACTGTGGTTTACTGGGAAAAGACTGATGATTTATACGGAAAAATCATTCCCCAACCTAATGCTTTCGTAGACCTTATCTTACCTAATCAAAAGAACAATCCTTTATTATCCATTAATAATATTATTTTACCTAAAGATACTGCCATTAAATTTAAAATAGGGCTTTTAAAATTAGATATCCCTCAGGAAAAAATTGCTCCCGGTATTTACGAATTGACTCTATCGAGAGACGGGAGCAAGGATACTCTGAAGGAGCAGTTCGAAGTGGTTTGGGAAGATATGCCTTTAAGCCTGTATAATCCCGATTATGCCGCCGATATGATGTACTATATTTTGACCGACGACGAATGTGATGCTTTGAAAAAAGGCTCGCAAAAGGAAATCATGCAAAAAATTATTAACTATTGGCAGAAGCATGACCCTACTCCGAATACCCCTTATAACGAAGCCATGGCTGAATATTTCCGCCGTATTGATTATGCTTTTTTCAATTTCCAGACAGTAAATCAAAATGACGGCGCCAAGACTGACCGCGGCAAAATCTATATTCTCAATGGTCCACCCGATTCAAGAGATACAAATCTCGGAACCGATAAAACTACCGAGACCTGGAAATATATCAAGCTTAAAAAAATATATATTTTCGAAACGGCTAAAACTGATAATCTTATACTTGTAAAAGTTAACGATATTAAATAATTATGGCAAAATCGAACGTAACGAGATGCGGCTGGACATCGCAAAATCCCCTGATGATAGAATACCACGACAAAGAATGGGGCGTCCAACTGCACGATGACAGAAAATTATTCGAATTTATCATACTCGATGCCTTCCAGGCAGGCTTGAACTGGTCAATTATCCTTGGTAAGCGAAAGAATTTTGAAAAAGCCTTCGATAATTTCAATCCCTCAAAGATTGCAAAATACGATGAAAAGAAATTCAATGAACTTATGTCCGACACGGGCATTATCAGGAATAAACTCAAAATCTCCGCTACAATTGATAATGCAAAAGCTTTTCTTAAAATCCACAAGGAATTCGGAACTTTCGACAAATATATATGGCAATTCACAAAAGGCAAAATGCTCGTAAATAAATGGAAAAATCTATCCGAAATCCCCGCCAGCACTGCAATCTCCGACGAAATGAGCAAAGACCTTAAGAAAAGGGGTTTCCGCTTTGTCGGGACAACGATTTGCTACGCATTTATGCAGGCGGCTGGCATGGTGAATGACCACCTTATTACTTGCTTCAGACATAAGGAAGTTCAGTAGGCAGTTAGCAGTTAGCAGTTAGCAATGTGCAGTGTTCAGTAAAAAAATTAAAAATTAAAAATTAAGAATGAAAAAAGTTGAAAGTTAAAAGTTGAAAGTAGAAAGTCATGATTGTCATTCTGAACGAAGTGAAGCATTCAGACTTTTTACTTTACAAACTTTATGAACTTTATAAACTTTTAACTCCTAATTCCTAACTGCTAACTGCTAACTGCTAACTGCTAACTCTTACCTGTAGTATTCGTAATCTATTTTGTTAAGGTAGACAGGCTCATTGCTGGAATTGAAGGATACTTCCTCTACTTTGTTGCCTTTGTAATCGTATTTGAAAAGAATTTTCTCGAGAAGTGTGCCTTCGTGGTTATAGAGCAGTTCTTCGGTTTTGTTGTTTTTATCGTCGTATTTGTATTCACGGCGTTCATTGACAAAATCTATTGGATTATATGAAACGTACTCGACTTTGTTGCCTCTTTCATCATAGCTGTACACAAGCCTGTACCGCTTTGTACCGTCGGAATTATAGAATACAGTCTCTGTGAGTTTCCCGTAATAATCGTATTTATATTCCAAATAATTCCTGATAGAATTATCGGTATTGTAAACCGCTTCGTAGATTTTATTATTTCTGTCATCAAATTTAAATGCCATTTTCTTGAAGAGCTTATCGGCTGATGAGTATATCGCTTCCTCGGTCTTATTTTTGTTTTTATCCCAGGCATAAGTTTTTCTTTCGATAACGGTATTATCTGAATTATACGAAGTATATTCAGTCATGTTGTTCAAAGAATCATATTTGTTTATGGTTTTCCTTCGAATAGTACCGTCAGGGTTGATGATTGCCTCTTCGAGCCGGTTGCCTCTCTCGTCATTTACATAAGTTTCTTTTACATTCAGAGTTGAATCGGGGTTGATGGAATAAAACTCAGACAAATAACCCCTTGAATCATAATTATACGTTACTTTTTCGTGAATGGAATACTCCGTCAGGTAAGTAAACTCCTCAATCACCCTATTTTTGCTATCGTATTTATACCGTACTTTATTAAGCATTGTTCCATTAGGATTATATGATATAAATTCAATCCTGTTTCCGGCATTATCATATTTATATGTTTCTCTCTCACTGATAGTGCTGTCCCAATTGAATAGTACATATTCCAATTTATTCCCTTTATTGTCATACTTGAAGAATTTGGTATTTTTCTTTTTCTTTTCCGGTATACCGAATTTAAAAGAGTAGCTGTAAATTGTAACGGATTTTGTGCCGCACTGCCTTATTTTTTCCGTATCGGCAAGTTCTCTCTGATTGTCTGACTGCCTCGTGTAAAGATTTTGCGACAGTATTAATGTAATTAATATGGATATTAATATCTTTATGTTTGGATTTATTTTCATTTGTTAAACACTACACTTCACCTTGTACATTAAAATGTATTCTAAATTTTTCTTGTTATAAATATATATTAAAAACCAATTACTCCTTAGCTTTACTTCGACGAAACAATATTTAAAAAATTATTAATAATTATGATTAAATTAAATTAATTGTTTAACAGAGATTAAGATTTATTTAATGTAGATTATTTTTTTAACATAGATTTTAATTTGTGAAGACTTGTAATAAAATCTTAATTTTGCTTAGTGAAAATATAATGAATCAATAAATTTTCTCACTTAATTTTAAAATACTATGAAAAATATTGTACTTTTATTATTAGCATGTTTAACCTGCTACACTGCCCAGGCACAGCCTATGATCGTAAGTTTAAATCCAAATCAGAACGATGCTTTTATCCAGATGCTTAATGAATTAAATATCACCGAAAGCAACCTGGGATTCCAGCCGAAAGGATATTGGATGCGTTATCCTAATCCTAAGGAAATCCAATATAAAATGCTCCCTTTCGACGATTTATTTGCCGAGCCGCAAAGAATCTACGATTTTGTGCGGAATATGGCTTTGGCAGTTGACGATTTCCTTCATCCCGAATACCTTAAGGCAAATCATAACGGATTGATGAAACTTGGCTATATGTGCGGAGTCCAAAATATCAGCAGCCAGTTCAGGTCCTATAATTCTTCGCTTTGGGCTGAAGTGGACAGCGTCGAACCAATGCTGAATGCCATAAAGACTATTTATACATCTACGCATAATACATATCGCTATAACCGGATGGAGGAGGCGGCTGATTTCCCGCTTGTGGAAAAAGATTTAAGAACGGCTCTCAAGGCAATTAATCCTGAAATTCAAAAAGTTGTTGCGAGGACGATTCTTCATCTTCTCGATGCCTACAATTTCCGGCAGATGGGAATGAGAAATGTGAACTGGAAGGATGCATCGGATGTCTGGCGAATCCGCCATCTCGGCGAGACTCAATTCGACGGCATGGATTATTTCCCGCAACTCGATAATGTGCTGAAAACCGTGGATATGAATTGTATATATTATGCAGGGCTGAAAGTGATGGAGACCGCACAGTTGCTCGCTGATACACTTATTTCAATGAAAAATTCCTCGCTTAAAATAGATTGGAAAACACAATATCTTAATGTATTGACACCAATCGGCAGGATAGTTCTTGCAGGAACGGGCGATGATGTCCATGAATATACCGATGCCTTATTGGTAGTGGATTTCGGCGGTAATGACATTTACAAAGGCTGTACGGGAGCTACACCTTCTTTGGATATACCGATTTCGCTTACGATTGATTTGGACGGCGATGATAAATATATCAATGACGATGAATACACACCTTCACAAGGTGCGGCAATACTCGGTGTCGGTATGCTACTCGATATGGCAGGGAACGACGAATATCATTCGAAGCGTCTATCACAGGGTTCGGCAATGCTCGGCATGGGCATATTAGCCGACATGGACGGCAACGATAAGTACGATATGTGGACTGACGGGCAGGGAGCCGCTTACTTCGGTGTCGGCATGGCTATTGACAATAAAGGCGACGATTCTTATTCAATATGGGGCGATGGTCAGGGCTACGGCGGTGTCGGAGGTGTCGGTACATTGATTAACAGAACAGGTAATGACCATTATTTTGCTGAATGGGACTCTAAGAAAGTTTTTCGTCCCGATTATCATTCAAAAGGGGGCGAGCATAACTATACTTACTGTCAGGGGAGTGGTGTAGGACGCAGGGGAGACGTTACAGACGGTCATTCATGGGCTGGCGGTATGGGAACTCTGATTGACCTTGCCGGCGACGACACTTACGAATCGGGTAACTGGTCTCAGGGATGCGGTTATTGGTATGGGATGGGCTTCCTTTATGACGGAGGCGGTAATGATAAATATAAAAGTACTACTTGGTCAATGGCATGCGGGGCGCATTTTTGCATCAGCGGGCTTTTTGACGAAGGCGGCGACGATGAATATACTATGTGGGAGAATCAATCTGTTGGTATGGGTTTTGGGCATGATTTCACCATTACCATTTTCTTTGACCGAAGCGGCAATGACAAAT
>JBEKWK010000146.1:0-7733 GCA_049513175.1 FCB group bacterium | reverse complement strand
AAAATTCATGCATACAATATTCATCATGCGGAAATTCATATTCTTTCCTCAACATGCTCATAATATAATTAGAATTTATAATGGCATATTTACTTACCTCGTATAAGCCATCAGCACCTAACATCCTGATATATGTATATGCTCTCACAAATACTCCGAAGTTGCCATAAAACGAATGAAGCTTTCCTATTGATTTTTGATTTGTATCATTAAGTTTATAAATTTCGCCTTCTTTTATTATTTGAGGAACAGGTAAAAATGGAACTAATTTTTCACTTACACATACCGGTCCTGCTCCCGGTCCACCACCTCCGTGAGGAGTAGCAAAAGTTTTATGTAAATTTATATGTACACAATCGAAATTCATATCTCCGGGACGGACAATTCCAAGTAATGCATTCAAGTTAGCACCGTCCATATACATTAACCCACCACAACCATGAACTAATTTTTGTATTTCAACTATTTGTGTTTCAAATAAACCAAGAGTATTGGGATTGGTTAACATAAATCCCGCTACTTCATTATTGCATTTTAAAGCTAAGTCTTCAATATCAACTCTTCCCTTATCATCGGATTTTACACTTAATATCTGAAAACCACCTATTGCTGCCGATGCAGGATTTGTTCCATGTGCGGAATCAGGAATTAATATCTTAGTTCTGGCTGTATCATTTCTATCCAAATGATAAGCTCTAATCATCATAATACCTGTTAATTCACCCTGTGAACCTGCTGAAGGTTGTAATGAAACACCTTTCATTCCCGAAATTTCTTTTAAATATTCACCCAATTCATACATTAATTCTAATGCACCCTGAGAATTCCTTTCATCAGACCATGGGTGCAAATCCTGGAAACCACTTAAAGATGCAGTTTTTTCGTTAACTTTAGGATTATATTTCATAGTACAGGAACCAAGCGGGTAAACCCCTTCTTCAATACAATAATTCAAGTGAGATAATTTTACAAAATGCCTTGCAATCTCATTTTCACTGACTTCAGGTAAATTTAATTCTTTTTTCCGGTGAAATTCATCAGGCAAAACATAATTGTTGATTTCAGAATGTGGTAAAGTATAACCTTTTCTGCCTTTTCGCGATTTTTCAAATATCAATTGTTCCATTATCGTTCTTTCAATAATTTATATTTACAATAATCCATTTATTTTTTAAATTTATCTACAGCTTCCTGTGCTGCAGATTGTTCTGCTTGTTTTTTGCTTTTACCACTCCCCGTACCTATCAATTCGTCATCTACCATAACACCAATCGTAAACTCTTTATCATGGTCTGGTCCGTTTTCATTTATAACAACATATTTTGGGGCTTCTTTACCGAAAGATTGAACCGTTTCCAAAAGTATGCTTTTAAAATTAGTATCTACCATAATACTTTTATCCTGCATAATAGGGAATAAAGTATTAATAATAAATTTTCTGCATTTATTAATTCCTGAATCGAGATAAACTGCAGCAATAATAGCTTCGAGGGCATCTGAAAGGATAGAATCACTTCCGCCTTCCAATGATTTATTTGCACTATGGCTGAGCATTAAAAAATCCGCAATATTAAGTTGTTTGGCACATGTAACTAAAGTATTTTTATTTACAAGCCAGGAACGCATCTTAGTTAATTCACCTTCATAAATATCCGAATGTTGCCCAAACAAATATTCGGTTACAATCATACCAAGTATAGAATCGCCAAGAAATTCCAGTCTTTCGTTTGATTGATAAATAGGGTTCGATAGAACCTGCAGATAAGAACGGTGAGTCAAGGCTTGTTCAAAATATTCAACTCTTTTAATTTTTATACTTAATGCAGATTCAAGTTCTTTCTTCCGTTCCTTTGATAAAAAGCCGATTTTATAGAAATTCGCTTTAGATTGAAGATCCTTATAATAGAGGTTAATCTCTGATTTATTATTAAACGGAATTAATCGAAATATTCTATAATATATGTGCCGCAAGAATTTTATTTTATTGTCACCAAGTTTCTTATATATAAAATCAAAATCGTAAATTTATATCCAATATATGTTATCTATTCATAAGCTTTAAAGCATAATGAAGCATTATGTCCTCCAAAACCAAAAGTATTGCTAATAGCCGCATTAACATTTCGCTCAACCGGATGATTCGGTGTGTAATTCAAATCACATACAGGATCAGGTGTAGTATAGTTTATAGTTGGAGGTACTTTATTGTTTTTAATAGTTAATACTGTAGTAATCGCTTCCACTGCTCCTGCAGCGCCTAATAAGTGACCATGCATTGATTTTGTGGAACTGATTGCCATTTTATAAGCTCTTTCACCAAAGACTGTTTTAATTGCTTCGGTTTCATTTTTGTCGTTGAAATAAGTAGAAGTACCATGTGCATTAATATAATCAATGTCATTAGGAGTTAATCCTGCATCTTCAATACAAATGCTCATAGATTGCACTGCTCCTTCACCACCCGGAGCCGGTTGAGTAATATGGAAAGCATCGTCGGTTAACCCAATTCCGGCAATCTCTGCATAAATTTTGGCTCCTCTGTTTAAAGCGTGTTCCAAAGTCTCAAGTATCAATACTCCCGCTCCTTCTGCCATTACGAATCCGTCTCTGTCTTTATCGAAGGGTCGGCTGGCAGTAGCCGGTGAATCATTTCTCAATGAAAGAGCCCTCATAGAATTAAACCCACCTACTCCCATAGGACAAATAACAGCCTCGCTACCACCTACAACCATTGCATCCGCATTACCGCGCTGAATCAGCATGAAAGCATCGGAAATTGCATGAGCAGAAGTTGCACATGCAGAAACAGTTGCATAATTAGGTCCCTTCAATCCCCAGCGTATTGCTATATGACCTGGGGCGATATCTGAGATTAGCATTGGTATAAAAAACGGAGATATTCTATCCGG
The DNA here is from genome assembly GCA_049513175.1 of FCB group bacterium. Lineage (GTDB taxonomy): Bacteria > Bacteroidota > Ignavibacteria > Kapaibacteriales > UBA2268 > JBEKWK01. The sequence continues at coordinate 4,824 of JBEKWK010000146.1, read as the reverse complement.
TTTTCCGCCTCTTTCATAAAGTATTTGTTGTTGATTATGATATGTCCACATTCCTCCTATGCCTGAACCGAAAATTACTCCAACCCTGTTTTTATCGGTTTTCTCAAAATTAATCTCCGAATCTGCTATTGCCATTGTCGCAGCAGACAAAGCCAATTGAGTGAACAAATCAAGCCTTTGAATTTCTTTACGGTTCATGTGAATTAATGGGTCGTAATTCTTAACTTCACAAGCAAATTTGGTATCGAAATCCGTTGTATCGAAACGAGTAATAGGTGCAGCACCGCTTTTACTGTTCATCATTCCGGTCCAGAATTCATCAACAGTATTACCAATAGGTGTAACTGCACCCACTCCAGTTACTACAACCTTAGGAAAATTATATTTGGGCATAAAATCCCGCCGTATGTTAAAACTTTGTTCTTTTAATTTTTCTTTTCTTGTAAATATTTAATTACTTCTCCGACAGTTTGTATTTTCTCGGCATCACTGTCTTCAATAGTAATATCAAATTCTTTCTCAAATTCCATGATAAGTTCAACTGTATCAAGAGAATCAGCGCCTAAATCTTTTGTGAAATTTGCTGTATCGGTTACCTGTGATTCTTCGACACCAAGCTTTTTCACAACGATTTCTACAACTTTTGAATTAATATCGGGCATACATACACCATAAATAAATAGTGAAACATAAATTAATAATATTTTATATTGCTAAACCGCCGTCAACATGAAGCACCTGGCCTGTTACATAATTTGAATCATCTGACGCAAAAAATGAAACAACTTTGGCAATATCAGCCGGTATAGCTGCTTTTTTTATAGGTATAGTTGATAAATATTGCTGCATCTGCTCCACGGTTAACTTTTCTGTCATTGGTGTTAGCACAAATCCGGGAGAGATGCAATTAACTAAAATATTTCTTGAACCCAGTTCTTTTGCCAATGATTTTGTCAAGCCGATTAGTCCTGCTTTAGAAGCGGAATAATTTACCTGCCCTGCATTTCCAACAGAGCCAACAATAGAACCGATGTTTATAATTTTTCCACTTCTTTGCGACATCATAGTTTTACTAACAGCCTTAGAGCAAAGAAATGCTCCTTTAAGATTAGTATTTATTACCGCATCCCAGTCTTTTTCATTAAGTCTCAGGATTAAATTATCTCTTGTAATTCCGGCATTATTAACTAAGATATCTATTTTACCTTTCTCTTTTATTATTGTATTAATGGAACTTGTTACAGATTCTTCGACGGTCACATCAACCTGTATACATTTCACCATTTCTTTTATACTTTCATCTTCGATAAAAATTTGATTTGGTTCAGGTATTAAGTAATCAAGTGCATATACAAATGCTCCCCGATTAGCAAGAGATTCAACAATAGCCTTACCAATTCCCCTGCAACCACCTGTTACGACTGCTATTTTATTCAATAATATTTTCTGAGTTAGTTCCATTCCTAAAATAATATTTTTTTTTTGAATAGCAAATATATTAAATTATTTTCTTCTCTTAAGTAAGAAATTTTGTTATATCTTGTGATTTATCAATACCGAAAAATTCAATATCGGTTAAAGTCCGCTTTACAAGCCCTTGTAAGACATTACCGGGACCTATTTCAATATATTTGTCTATACCCGCTTTTTTCATATTCAACATTGTTTGAGTCCAAAGCACAGGTGATGTCAACTGTAATATTAATGCTTCTTTTATTTCTTCGGCTTTAGTCAATGGCTTAGCATAAACATTAGAATAAACCGGACATTCAGCATTATTAAAATTAATCGAATTTATTGCTTTCTCAAGTTCTTGTTTCGCCGGTTGCATTAATGGAGAATGAAAAGCTCCGCTCACAACGAGTTCTTTAACAATTTTGGTTCCGGCTTCTTTAAATGCGAAAATATTATCTCTCAAAAATTGTGCGGACCCTGAAACAACAATTTGCCCCGGTGAATTATAATTCGCAGGGACTACAACGTTACCATTACCATTTTCTGTTAATTGTCTGCAAACGGTTTCAACTTTATCATCATCAAGATTAATAATGGCGAACATAGTTCCAGGCTCTGATTCACCGGCTCTAAACATAAGCTCCCCTCTTAAAGATACTAATTTTAGAGCATCATTGAAGGAGATAACATTAGCAGCATATAAAGCTGAATATTCAGCAACAGAATGACCTGCAACCGCATCATATTGCAATTTATTTCTAAGTAAATCTATAATGACAGCTTCATGTAAGAATAATGCAGGTTGTGTATAACGGGTTTCTTTCAATGTTTCAGAAGGACCGTCAAAACATATATTGCTCAGTTTATACCCCAGTATCTCATCTGCAGATTCAATCTGTGTTTTAGCTAAAGGATATTCAGAATAAATATCATTCAACATTCCAACATACTGCGAACCCTGACCTGAAAATAATAATGCACTTTTCATATTTGTCAATTATTCATATTCCAACGTAAATAAACGGCACCCCATGTATATCCGGCTCCAAAACTCGAAATAATTAACCTATCCCCTTTCTTGATTTTACCTGCTGTGTACCATTCGGATAAACAAATCGGTATGGTTCCTGCAGTGGTATTACCATATTTATCAATGTTAATCATCACTTTATCTAAACCCAAGCCCATCCTATTTGCAGTAGCATTAATAATTCTCAAATTTGCCTGATGAGGTACAAGCCAGGCAACATCATCGGAGGTCAGATTATTTTTATTCATTATTTCCAGAGAAACATCAGCCATGCCTACAACAGCCGCCTTGAAAACTGCTTGTCCGTCCTGAACAATATAATGCTCATTATTTTCGACAGTTTCTTTGGTTGAAGGTTTGTGACTGCCGCCTGCTACCATATGCAAAGCTGATTCACCTTCCCCGTCAATCAGTAATATTTGGTCTAATATCCCAAGTTCAGGATCATCCGATTGTTCGAGTAGAACAACTCCTGCACCATCGCCAAATAATACCGCCTGTGTCCTGTCATTAAAATCAAGAATAGAACTCATTTTATCACCACCGCAAAGAAGCAATTTTTTTGAAATTCCCGATTCTATGAGTTTAGCGGCAGTAACAAGAGCAAAAACAAAACCTGAACAAGCCGCAGATAAATCGAATCCCCATGCTTTTTTAATGCCTAATTCTCTTTGCACTATAGCCGCAGTTGCAGGAAAGAAATGGTCGGGTGTTACGGTTGCTACAATAATGCAATCAATTTCTTCAGGTCCTATACCCCTTTGTTCAAGACACTTTTTAGCAGCAGGAATTATTAAGCCGGATGTTGCACCATTTTTGGAAAATCTCCTTTCAGAAATACCTGAGCGGGATATTATCCATTCATCGGTTGTATCGAGATATTTTTCAAAAAAGGAATTAGGGTATATGTCAGGTGGAACATAATGAGCAACAGCAGTTATAGTAGCGGTCATATTTAATTCAGTTTTTAGTTTTCAGTTATTAGAAAAAAAAATAATTATTTAAAAATTTATTATTCAAGATTTGCACTTGACATAATATTCATTGATAGAGAAGATGGATTTAATATATTTTCAATTTTAGTGTTTATATCCTTCTTTATATTTGAGACAGCCTGGTAAATCATGTTCTGTATTGCTTTGGGTGATGATTTTCCATGCCCGATAATAACTACTCCATTAACACCAAGCAAGGGTACACCCCCATGTTCCTGGTAATCAAAATCTTTAAATATTTTTTTTATTATAGGAGTAAAAACCGCCATCATGAATAAGTTCAAAATATTTTTCTTAGCAAATTGTTTGAACTTAAACTTTAGAATACCAAGTACACTTTCAGCAAATTTCAATACAATATTACCAACAAAAGCATCGCAAACAACAACATCGGCAGTCCCCTGAAGAATATCTTTACCTTCAACATTTCCTATGAAATTAAGCTGGCTGTCTTTCAACAATTTATATGTTTGCTGTATAATATCTGTTCCTTTAGATGATTCTTCACCTATATTCAATAATCCGATCCTGGGATGTTCTAAACCAAATGATTGAGATGCATAAATACTTCCCATAACTGCGAATTCATAAAGGAATCTTGGTTTACAATCTATATTTGCACCAACATCGAGAACTAAAGTTGGATGATTGTTTTGAGAAGGGAAAAAAGAACCTATTGTAGGTCTGCTTACCCCTGTTATTCTTCCTAAAAGTACAGTAGCCGTTGACAGGACTGCACCCGTATTACCGGCAGAAATAAAACCATCTGCATAACCTTGAGATAAATATTCAATCCCTTTATATAAAGAAGAATTCTTTTTCCTTTTTAATGCCTCAGTTGGGTCGTCATTCATGGTAACGACTTCATCGGCATTAACAATAGAATATTTTAGTTTTGTAAAATCAAACTGATTCAAAGCGGTATTTATCTTATTTTCATTACCGACAAAAATAATTTCAAGCTCAGTTCCATCTTTTAAATTTTCTGCAGCGTTGATGGCACCATGGACTTCATTTATAGGAGCAAAGTCGCCGCCCATAGCATCAACTACAATTCTATATTTTTTATTATCAAGAGATTTCATAGATTAAATAACGGTAATTAATAATGAAACATACCGATAGTAAGTCAATATAACTATAATTTTTAACAATCGCTATACGGAGGCAATTACTTTTCTGCCATTATAATACCCGCATTCGGGGCAAGCTTGATGAGATAACTTCACTGCTCCACATTGTGGGCATTGTGTTGTAGTCGCTGCAACAGCTTTATAGTGGGTTCTTCTTTTATCCCGGCGTTGCTTTGAGCTTCTATTAGTTGGATTTGGCATTTTATAACCT
>JBEKWK010000145.1:0-7733 GCA_049513175.1 FCB group bacterium | reverse complement strand
ACCAGAAGAAAATAGTAATTCCTAAATATTCAAATAGTTTTGGCATATACTTTAAATTGAAAGCAGTTTGATTGTTGAATTTCTTTTAATAAATAATGCTATAATTCCAACAATACAAAATTATTCAACAGAAGTAGTTTATCAAAGCACTTTTTTGTTTTTACGATGTTTTATTTTGTTCATCATTTTTTATTGAAGTAATTTTGTTGATTAATTAAAGAGTAATTCATCAAAGTTTATATTAACAGGTGGAAAATGGAAAGAGCAAAAAAATCTCATTATAAAATCGCATGGCTTCCCGGTGACGGCATAGGTATTGAAGTTCTTGAAGCAGCTAAAATCGTACTCGATAAATTAGAACTTAATGCTGATTATATACATGGTGACATAGGCTGGGAATTTTGGTGCAAAGAAGGAGATGCTTTCCCCCAAAGAACAATTGATTTGCTGAACAGTGTGGATGCCGCTATGTTCGGAGCGATTACATCCAAACCTGTAAAAGCGGCTGAGGCTGAGCTTGTTCCTGAATTAAAAGGGAAAGGATTGGTTTATCGTTCTCCCATTGTCCGAATGAGGCAACTTTTTGATTTATATATTTGCCTGCGTCCGACAAAGGCATACCCCGGCAATCCCTTGAACTTTAAAGAAAATATTGATATTGTCATGTTCCGGGAAAACACTGAAGATTTATATTCAGGTGTTGAATTCAATACTGTTCCAAAAGAATTATCCGATGTATTGGAAAAATTATCTAAGCCATTTGCAAAATTCAAAGACCTTAAAGAAAATGGATACGCTCTATCCTGTAAAATAAATACAGTCGCCGGTTCCGAAAGAATCATAAGAGCCGCATATAATTTTGCAAGAGAGTTCGGAAGGAAGAAAGTAACGATTGTTCACAAAGCAAACGTTGTACGTGCAACCGACGGGTTATTCCTTGAGATTGCAAAAGAAATAGCAAAGGAATTTCCGGAAATCCAATTTGACGAAGCTAATATAGATGCCATGACTATGTGGCTTCTGAAGAATCCATATAACTATGATGTTCTTGTTGCACCTAATTTATATGGCGATATAATATCAGATTTATGCGCCCAAATGGTTGGCGGTTTAGGATTCGGATGTTCCGGAAACATAGGGGAGAGGCTTGCAGTATTCGAACCTACACACGGTTCTGCTCCGAAATATGCAGGGCAGTATAAAGTGAATCCTATTGCCACAATTTTAGCGGCAAAGATGATGCTCGATTGGTTAGGCGAAAAGGAAAAAGCAGAAAAACTTGAAAAAGCAACTGCCGCAATCATCAAAGAAGGCAAGGTCAGAACTTACGATATGGGCGGTACAAACAAGACTCTCGACATTGCTAAAGCTGTTGCGGAGAAATTGTAAAAATAAATGTTGTGACAGAACATTGTTCTATCCAACATATTAATTTCAATTATTCTTTGCTTTCAGACTTGCAATCATTTTTCCAAAATCAATATCGGTCAGAGTATACTTCTTATTGCAGTATTGACAGACTAATTCATTATGTCCGTCATGCTGCATTTTGAGAATTTCTTCAATCCCAAAAGCAATCAATTTATCCATAAAATTATCTTTCGAACATCTGCAAAAATAATCTACCCTGGTGTTTTTTATAATATTAAATTCAAATGGTAAAACATGAGATAATATTTCAGTAACAGGTAAATGGTTCTCAATGGATTTTAAAAATACATTGTTTTGATTTAGCGACCCGGAAATTTTTCGGAATTCGTTATGAGAACATCCGGGCAGAGCCTGAAGAATTAAGCCTCCGGATTGATTTATATATCCTTGTTCATCAAAGTTCAATTCTAACAATATATCCGTGAGAATTTGTTCTGATTTTTCAAAGTAATGTTTGATACTTTTCGCTATATCTCCATTCTGCAATTTCACCATACCTACGATAGGCTCATATTTTTTATATAATATTCTGGAAATTCTTAGTATTCCCTCTCCTAAGATTCCAAATGCATCATCTAAATTTTTTGTTTTTATTGCATCGTCGTATTTCATATAACCTCTTACTTCACCGACCTGCAAAGCCTCTGTATATATTTGTTTTATTAAACCTTCAGATTCAATTTCGGCGATAACCCTTTCTTCTCCGTTTAAAAATGATGCGAGTAAAGATGCGGCGGTAAGTTGTTGGGCAAGAAAAAAAGCCGCATTTTTCGGCAGGTTATGTTTCATTTGACCTGTTAAAGTCGAAGAGGAATTTTTTATAGCGGATGCCCTGTATAAGCCGTCTTTTGATATAACACTTATTATCCTGTCACTTAATAAATATTTTCTTTTTAATTCTTCCTGTGTCAATCTGTTCCTGTTATTTATTGTTCATAATTATATTTTTTTTTCCTTTTCCATCCATTTTATCCATTTTGCAGGTTCATAGCCTACGGACACTTCCTTACCGAATCTTGTAATCGGAGTTTTAAGAATTAATGGATTTTCCAAAATTTTTGATGCAGGGTCAAAAATCATAAAATTTAAATTTAATCTTTTATATACCTTACTATCATTATCAATTAATTTCTCAACTGGTATTTTTTTTGAGATGTTTTCAAGTTCTCCTATTGTTATCCCTTTTTCTGCAAGGTCAACAAAATGGATTTCAATACTTCTTTCTTTAAAAAATCTAATTGCCTTATTTGTCTCATGACTTTTCAATGAACCAAAAATTTGAATAACCGGCATGACGAACCTTTGATATAATATATATATAGTTAAAATTTAATCAATATTAAAAATAATCTAGAAATTAATAGCTTAAAAGCTTTTCAAGTTCATCTGCAATCTTTTTTTCATTTGGTAAAACATCTTCTTCATAAACCGGATTGTATGGTATATGAGAATCTTTAGCTGCGAGTCTCATTACCGGTGCATCGAGTTCATGGAATGCTTCCTGCGATATTATTGCCGCTATCTCTGCCCCGAATCCCATAGTCAAAGTATCTTCGTGGACTATTATCGCTCTGCTTGTTTTCTTTACAGATTGCAATACAAGTTCTCTATCCCAGGGGATAATAGTCCTTAAATCAATAATCTCTATATTTTTATTTAATTTTTTTTCTATATTTTTTACTGCATTTAAGGAATCTTTTACACCCATACCATATGTTATAATAGTTGCATCATTACCGGGTTTTACAATTTTAGCTTTGCCAAAAGGAATAAGATAATTTTCATCCGGTTCGATAGACATTGAAAATGGAAGCCTGTACATCCCTTTATGTTCGCAAAAAATAACCGGGTCCTGTAAACGGCATGCAGTCTTTAGCAAACCCTTAGCATCGGCAGCATTGCTCGGATAAGCAACAAGCAAACCTGGAATATGTGCAAAGAACGCTTCTATATTTTGCGAATGATAAAGTCCACCGTGGATGTATCCTCCCACTGCTACCCTGATTACCACTGGTGAGGAAAAACCGTTGTTCGAGCGGTAACGCAATGTAGCCAATTCATCTTTTATCTGCATGAATGCGGGCCATATATAGTCGCCGAATTGTATTTCAACTACCGGTTTTAAACCTCTTACTGCAAGTCCTAGAGCAATACCTATAATAGATGCCTCGGCAAGGGGAGAGTTAAATACTCTGTCGTTTCCGAATTCTGTAGATAATCCCTTAGTAGCCGTGAACACTCCGCCTTTCGGGTCTGCTATATCTTCACCGAAAATAAGCATTTTTTCATTGAATTTCATTTCTTCATACAATGCATGATTGACAGCATCTACTAAAACAATTTTGTTGCCTTCCGTAGGTTCGGATGTCGAATAATGTAAATTATAAGTTTCTTTTGGCGCGAATATATTTTTAATAGAATCATCTGCTTTTGCGTCAGGGCGGGTTAAAGCCCAATCAGCCGCTTCATCAATTTCTTTTTTAATTTTTAGTCTTAATTCTAATATTTCATTTGAGTCAGCAATTTTATTTTCAATTATATAATATTCTAATTTAGTTATACAATCCTTTTCAGCTTTTCCTTTTGCGAGTTCTTCGGCAGGGCGATATTTTTTTTGGTCATCGCTCGATGAATGAGGCAGTAATCTTTCTACCAGGGCATGAAGCAGAACAGGACCTTTACCTAAACGGGTATATTCAACTGCATCCTTAGCGGCTTTGAGTGATTCGAAGTAATCTGTACCATCAAAGGTCATCATTTTTAAATTTGAATAACAGCAGAAAGTATGTCCTACAGTAAAACCCATAGATTGGTGGTCGCGTGGCACTGATATTGCATAACCGTTATCCTGGATGCAAAAAATCACAGGCAATTGCTCTCTTGAAGCCCAGTTTACAGCTTCGTAAAATTCTCCCTGGCTCGTAGCGCCTTCACCGGAAGATACATAAACTATTTCATCTGATTTAAATTTTCTCGAAGCAAGTGCCGTCCCAACAGCATTCAGGTATTGAGTGCCTGTCGGAGAAGACGATGTAGGAATATTCAAAGCGGGATGACCATAATGCCCGGGCATTTGTATCGAACCCGACATAGGGTCTTCAGGCTTTCCTGTAGCTGCAAGAAAATATTCCCTTGGTGTTAATCCTAAAGCATATGTAAAAGCTCCATCCCTGTAATATGTCCAAGCCCAATCTTTTTTGGGAATCATTGATAATCCGACAGCAGTCTGCACGGCTTCGTGTCCACTGCATCCGATATGAAAAAAGGATTTTCCCTGCTTGACCATAGCAAGATGTTTTTCATCAGATAACCGGGCTTTAAGCATAATAGAATATGCTTTAATTATTTCATCTTTATTAAGCTTCAGAATTTCATGCGGTAAGATGCCATGTTCAAAACTAATCTCTTCTACCGAGCAGGCAGGTCCCCTGTTGTGAGAGCATGCAGAGCCGTTTTTGGAATCAGAAATGACCTCGAGCATTATTTGCTTAACGGTATATTGTCCGGATTTATCATCTTGTTTATGTTTTATTAAATTGTCTTCCATTGCTTAATTCTGTATTACCTTGATTTTGGTTTGCTTAATGTTAACCAGAATTTGATTCAGTGGTTATATAATTATTGGAATTTATTTTTTTGCCAAAATTTTTCTTTAATTACGATTTTTATACCTTAATTAGTGTATTACCGGATAAAATATTAACCTAAAATAATATTCAAGATAATCAATTTATTCTTAACAGACACAGAAATTTATATTCTTGCAAATAAAATTGTCAGAGGATTGTAAATTTACTATTTTGCAATTTATATAATTTTTATAATAAAATAATAATGGCTTGGAATAACATAATAGGGCAGGAGCGGGTAAAAACCTTGTTGCAAAGGGCAATTCTCGATAAAAAGATTGCTCACGCTTACTGTTTAATCGGATTTGAAGGTGTCGGGAAAGATGCATTAGCAATTGAATTTGCCAAAACAGTCAATTGTAAAAATCCTGTTATAACAATAAATGGAATAGATGCCTGCAATGAATGTTCAAGCTGCAGGCAGGCGAAAATATTACAGCATCCAAATATCCAGTTGGTTTTTGCTTTACCTACAGGTAAAAAATCCGATACTAAAAAAGATTCCCCTTTAGAAAGCCTTTCTGATGAGCAATCACAAAATATTAACGAACAGGTAAAATTAAAAGCAGAAAACCCATACCATAAAATTGCCATACCTGATGCAAATCTTTTAAAAATAGCATCAATCAGGGAAATCAAAAGAAACCTGGTTCTATCGGCAACTCAACAGGGAAGGCGATGTATAATAATTTCGAGAGGCGATGAAATGACTCCCGAAGCCGCAAATGCTTTTTTGAAAACTCTGGAAGAACCTCATGATTTTGTTACGATTATTATAACAACATCGAGACAGGAAGCCATTTTACCAACAATACTTTCCCGCTGTCAGCAAATAAAATGCGAACCGCTTTCGGATGAACTTATCTCGGAAGCTGTCCGGAAAAATATGAATGTTACACTTCCCGAAGCCCGTTTGGTTGCTGCATTTGCTCAAGGCTCATACACCAGGGCTTTGGATTTTTTAGATGAAAATATGAAAACCGCAAGAGAAGTAATTATTAATATTTTGCGTGCTTCTTTAAAGAAGAAAAATTTTCGCAGTGAATTAATTACTTTAATAGAATCAATCAGTTCAAAAAAAGACAGGAGAAATGTTGAAATTCTTCTTGGAATACTTTTACTTTGGTTTAGAGATGTCATAACTTATATTGAATATAAAAATTCTGACAGAATAATCAATATTGACCAAGTTGAAGCTATTAAACGGTTTGCTGAAAATTTTATGGATAAAAATATTATGACTTTAATGAAAGAGGTAGAAACTGCAATTAACCGGATAAGAAAGAATGTAAATATACAATTAGTTTTAATAAAACTATTTCTTAGTATAAAAGAAGAAATAATTGGCGTTAACTAATATAAAAATAATTGGAATAAAGTAATCTTTTAATTATTTTGCATTTTCAAATTTGTAAATATTCAATTATATGATATTTTGTTTTCTCGTTCTTTTAAATTTAAAATACTAACCATAGTAAATTAAGTTTTCTATTGTCAAGTGATTTTTGGTATATATATGACTAACGTGTTTTTTGAAAATGTACTGTGTGATGGGGTTCAAAATAGCAAAAGCGATTTTAGTGAAAATTCAGTAGAGGCAAATAAAAAGTTCAATTTCGATTTTTTTCAGGTACTTAATTATATTGGAAGTGAAAGACAGTTAATTACTTCCATAACTGTCAATTATTTCGGATTATTACAACCTTTTACCCGTTTCCCAATAACTCCCCGACTTAAAGAAACTGCTATTTTAAATGAGAGCTATACTTCTCAATTTAATGTATCAAGACTTAAATATAAACCAAAACCCACAAAGGAAACTACTCAGTTAGCAGAAGTTATTTTCAAATGCAAGCGCAAGCAGATTTTTAAAAACGTTAAAAATCTTAAAATTGTAGATGGCGAATTTGTAGTAGTAGAAGTCGAAAACGGTTTAGACCTCGGTACTGTTTCAGCATCCGGTGAAGCCGCACAGGAAAAATTAAAAGCTAATCATAATAATCATAATGTAGATTGCAAAATTATACGGCATGCTACAAGGGAAGATTTTGATAAATATATCAGGAATCTTGAAAATGACCTGGTTGTCGTCCAAAAAACCAAGGATTTGATTCAAAAATATGAATTCGATATGAAAATTACAGAGGCTGAATGGCAATTTGACCATCAGCGTCTTACTATATATTTTACCGCACCCACCCGGATTGATTTTCGTGAACTCGTGAAAGACCTTGCAAGGGCTTTTAAAACAAGAATCGAATTGAGACAGATAAGCACCAGGGAAGAAGCTAAGCGTATGGGGGGATTAGGCTCTTGTGGCAGGAATTTATGCTGTTCTTCTTTTGCATGTGAATTTTGCCATGTAACGCTTGAACATGCAAAAACCCAACAGCTTTCAAATAATGTAGCAAAACTTAGCGGCTATTGCGGTAGATTAAAATGCTGTCTCTTGTATGAATATGATAATTATGTCGAGTCATTCAAGAAATATCCGCCTATGAATTCTCAAATCGTTATGCCCGAGGGTATGGGTAGAATTGTAAAAGCTGACGTTTTTAAAGACCTGTTCCATATTTATATTGAAAATGTAGGTTTATACAAAACATTAACCTTAGCTGAAGTTGATGATTTGATTAAAGCCGGCAGAGTGGTTTTCCCTAAAGTCGAAGATAC
>JBEKWK010000144.1:0-7760 GCA_049513175.1 FCB group bacterium | reverse complement strand
CCTGAACGCAATAATGGATTTTCAATAATTCTCTTTGTCTCTAATCCATAAGTTAAACCGCTGTCCTTTTTTACATCTGATAAAAATAAACCGTGCGTTGCTATATGCAATACTCTTGGACTATGAACACTTTTGATTGCTGCCTTTATTGCTTCATCTTTTATATATGATTTTACTTCCCATTTTTTATTTTTCAGAAAATTTTCAATATCAGATATTTCCTTTTCCGTACCCGGCAATGGCTTCAGTAATAACCCCCTGTCACTTTCGGTTTGTGAATTTTGTTCACTTGTAGCTACTGCCATCTCATATTTTTTTTCTTTTTCTTTTAGGGTTGCCAATGGTAAATCGAATGTAGGATTGCCGAACAGCTCTGCACTGTTGTATATATTTGTCTCCTGCTGTTTCTGGAAAAAGCCTGATATTAAATCCTTAGTGCTGTTTACCTGGAAGATTTCCTGTATTTCTTTAATGTATTTGCCATCAGGCATCAGAAAAGTTTCCGGGTTGATTTTATTATAAATTCCGTCGCATGATAAATAGATTCTTTTGCATCCCTTTATTTTTTCATAAATCTTAGACCAATAATCTTTAAATGAATCAGTATCCTTTACCATGCTTCTCATGCATTTCATATAGCCGGTATAGCACTTGTTTTCCAGGTCGTTCCCGTTTTCAAGGATTACAATATCAGGATAATCTGTTGTCTGTTCTGTTACAATTAATGCAGCATAATAAATTGTATCGGTAAATCTCTTGCCCTGCCTCAGTCTGAATCTAATTATTTCAATTGCTGCTTCACCGGGTTGAAGAACAGTCGGTATGGATTTCCAGCTTATTTTCTTTTTTTCATAATTTTTTGCATAAAGTTCTGATTTCTTGCTAATTGCTTTCTCATAATCATTTGCAAGATTTTCGAGCGAATCGAGATTTATTCCCATTTTCGTAAGCTGCTTTGATGGCTTAGACCAGCATTTCAGGATATAATCTTTCAGGTCCAGCCAATGCTTATAATCTGCTATTAAAGTATCATCATTGGAATTCATTACTCTTGAACGGATGCGACTCGAAGAGTTGAATAAAAGACCTTTTGAGTAAAGCTGTATATCATAAAGTTTGCCGGTAATTGAAGGATTCTCCTTCACCCTTTTTATAGCAAAACTGTTGAATGATTCAAAATTACCTTTTACAGTAGCCCAGAACTGTTTCTTTTCTTTATCTGATAATGAAGGAAAATAATTATTTAGCATATTCTGATTAATCTGTAAAGCTTCGAGATAAAGAGGCTCTGCAGCTTCAAATCTTTCACGGGAATCGTAATATAGAGCAAAATTATTTATACTTAATGCTAATTCCGGGTGGTCACCACTGAATAATCTTCTTCTCATAGAAAGAGCTTCCTTGTAAAGCGGCTCAGCTTCGGCATATTTAGTCATATCATTGTAAAATATTGCCATATTGCTTATACTTGCTGCTAAATCCGGGTGGTCTCCTTTGAATAACCTTTTTCTCATTTCAAGAGCTTCTTTATAAAGCGGTTCTGCTTCTGCATATCTTTTTTGGAAATTGTAAAAAGCACCTAAGTTGTTTATACTTGCTGCTAAAGCCGGATGGTCATTTTTGTATAATCTTCTTGTCATCTCAAGTGCTTCCTTTAAAAGCGATTCTGTTTCGGCATATCTGCCACAACTATTGTAAAAAGTAGCTATATTATTTATACTTAATGCTAAATCCGGGTGGTCACCTTTATATAATCTTCTACACATTTCAAGTGCTTCTTTATAAAGCGGCTCTGCTTCTGCATATCTGCCTCGAGCATCATAAAAGGAAGCGATATTATTTATACTTGCTGCTAAATCGGTATGGTCTCGTTTGAATATTCTTCTTCTCATTTCGAGTGCTTCTTTATAAAGAGGCTCTGCTTCAGCATATTTGCCACGATTATTATAAAAAACAGCCATGTTGTTTATACTTGCAGCTAAATCAGGATGGTCGGTTTTGAATAATCTTCTTCTCATATCAAGTGCTTCTTTATAAAGCTCTTCTGCCTCTGTAAATCTGCCTCTGCTAAGGTAAAATACACCCATATTATTTATACTTGCAGCCAATTCAGGATGGTCGGTTTTGAATAATCTTCTTCTCATTTCAAGAGCTTCTTTATAAAGCTCTTCTGCCTCTGTAAATCTGCCCTGGAAACCGTAAAACAATGCCATGTTATTAATAGCAAATGCTAATTCCGGTTTGTCACCTTTAAATAATCTTCTTATCATTTCAAGAGCTTCTTTAAAAAGCGGTTCTGCTTCGGTATATCTGCCGCGACCTGTATAAAAAGTAGCGATATTATTTATACTAAGTGCTAAATCCGGGTGGTCACCTTTGTATAATCTTCTATACATACTGAGAGCTTCTTTATAAAGCGGCTCTGCTTCTGCATATTGACCACGGGCATCATAAAAAGATGCCAAATTATTAATACTTGATGCTAATTCAGTGTTGTCTCCTTTGAATAATCTTCTTCTCATCTCCAATGCTTCCTTATAAAGCGGCTCTGCATCTGCATATTTTCCAC
Source organism: FCB group bacterium (assembly GCA_049513175.1). Taxonomy (GTDB): domain Bacteria; phylum Bacteroidota; class Ignavibacteria; order Kapaibacteriales; family UBA2268; genus JBEKWK01. Next base: position 5,191 of record JBEKWK010000144.1, on the reverse strand, counting down.
GTTCTTTGTAAAAGGCTGCCATATTGTTTATACCAGTTGCTAAAACCGGATTGTCTCCCTTAAATAATCTTCTCCTCATCTCGAGGGATTCCTTATAATAGGGTTCCGCATCTTCAAATCTGCCCATACCATTGTAAAACATACCCATGTTGTTTAAACCTGTTGCTAAATCCGGATTGTCGCCTTTATAGATTCTTTTGTACATTGAAAGGGCTTCCTTATAAAGCGGTTCCGCTTCTTCATATCTACCCAGAACATGGTAAAAATATGCCATATCATTTAAACTATTAGCTAAGTCCGGATGGTCGGATTTGAAAATTGTTCTGCATAGTTTTACATGTAATTCCTGGCAATATAAAGCAGAATCTAATTTTCCTAGATAATAAAATAATTCGGCAACAGTATTCAATGATGATGCATAATTTGTATCCAATCTTCCAAATTGTTTTTCTGCTTGAGCAAGTGCTTTCTGTGCCCATTGCATAGACGATTGGTAATCTTGCTTATCACTGTAGTATTTTGAACTATCTGTCAACTGCTGCCAGGTTTGGGCGTTGGTCACTGAGGTCAATCCTAACAAAAGAATAAAAGCCAAAACAAATGTTTTCATTATAAGCTCCTGTTTACAATTGTGAATTTTTTAACATCTTAATTTACGAAATTATAATATGATGAGAAAGAATATTGTATTTAGTGATTATATTTTCTCAAAATACTTTTTGTTACGTTATTGTATAAATTAATATAAATAACTGATAATAAAAGCAGTATTGATAAATCAAAAAGTGATTTTTTCATATTATTCTTTCAGTTTAATTATACAAAAGTACAGTTGCAACTTACTATAATAATTATCTCTTTTTGTCAAAAAAATGTCAAAATAATGTAAAAAAAATATTTTTCATATGTTCGGTATATTGGGAGTATATGACATCTTAAGAAACACAACTTATTTTTGCTTTTCCAGAAAAGAGAGATTTTTTTAATTTTAATAGATATTGAATTCATACAATCGAATCTGAAAATAAATTCAGAACTCAGAATCCGGAATTCAGCATTTTTTGGCTATTTTTCTCCAATAATCCACTTACTGTCTAAAATTTCCATATAATAGTTAAGTTTTCAAATAAACTGCCGATATATAATAATTGTAATTGTGTTTTATAAATAAAGTAAATAGGCAAGAATTTTAAAAAGGCATAGTAATTGCTAAAATCAGCCTGTAAGCTATTTCAACTAAGAAGGTTCAATTAAATCGAGGACAAATGCTTATGACTACAACAGCTCAACATCTTGCGGCAAGCAAAGTTTACGGAAAGCCCGGAGACGGGAAAGTTCCGTCTTATTTAGAGAATGAGGTTCTTTCCTGGAGCAAAGAGAAAATCATACTTAAAATGTATGACTTATTTATCGTTAGCTGCAAGCGTGGAGATGTTACTAAAATGAGCAGGGTTCTCGTTGAGCTTATGGGGTCTCTGAATTTTGAGTATGAAGATACGGCAACCCGGCTTTACCGGCTCTATGAGTACTGCCAAAGGTGCATTTTTCAGAAAAGATTCAAAGAAGCTATTAATATTATACAGGAATTGCGGAATACCTGGGCAATTGCTTTTACTTTGGAATAATTTTATTTTTATTTAAAGGATTAAATAATGGCGGACATATTATCATTACTGCAGGGAAGCAGCTCAACAAGCACAAGTTCATCATCGAACACATACCAGTCTCAGTTAGACGCGCTTGTGCAATCCTATAAAAATACCCAACAGCCTCAAATTGATGCACTGAACCAAAAAAACACTGACTTGCAGACAAGAGAAACTTATTTCTCTAATTTATATAATAAGATTACATCACTTACATCAACTTTGGATACTTTTCAGAGCAGTGATGCGGCATCCAAATTCCAGACCCGTACTGTTACATCTTCAAATACAAGTGTCTTAACGGCTACAGGCAATGCCGACTCTGCTATCGGCATAAATTCGGTAAAGGTAAACCGTCTGGCTTCAAGCGATACTTTGGTTTCCGATAAGATGACCTCCGCTAATCCATCTATCAGCCCCGGTGTATATAATTTCACAATTAACGGGAAAGACGGCCAGGTTACTCTCGGTTTGGGTGACACAACAGAAGAAGATGTAATGCAAAAACTTGCCTCGGCAATTAATACTACAACTGATGCAAACGTCAACGCTTCTTACGTAAAGATTGACAATACAAGTGCTAAATTAACTATAACTTCAAAGGACACCGGTTCCCAGGCTGACATTCAATTTTCCGATTCAGCTATTTTGACTCATTTCGGGATAACTAATGCCGCATTGAATCCGCATACTGCAGGCAGAACAGTAGCAACCGACAACAGTGCAGGGTACCAGACTGCAGATTATAATAATCTTGATGCTAATTTACAGATTAACGGAATAAACATATATCGTAATTCAAATACCATAAGTGATGCACTAACAGGAATTACACTCAACCTCTTTAAAGCCCAGGATACGAGCGAACTGCCCATAACATTGCAAACCGATGTGAACAGCAGTGCAGTCGAAAGCCTGATTCAGCCTCTGCTGGATTCATTTAATTCCACTTTGCAATTTTTAAATTCATCTCCGACAGTTTCGAAAAGCGATTCCTCGATTAAATCATTATATAATACTTTCAGGGGGATTGCATCGCAGCCTTTAACATCAGCGGCTGACGGAGACCCGAAAACGCTGATGGATGTTGGCATTAAAATCAATACGGACGGCACATTAACTATAGATGACCATACTAAGCTTTCGGATTTATTGAAAACTGACCCGAATAAGGTAGCGGCAGTCTTTACTGCTACCGACGGATTTGCGAACAGGCTTAGTGATGCCACGGCAAGTTTAACAGGAAGTGACGGACTAATCCTGGAAAGAAATAAATCATTAGCAAAACAGATTGATAATGTTAACCAGAAAACTACTGATTTAACGAATAAAATTGATGCACAAGGTGAAATATTAAGAAAGCAGTATCAGTCTTTGTTGCAATTATTAACCCAGGCACAAAGTCAATATAATTTTTTAAGTAGTATGACCACTTCGGCTACTACAAGTACAACAGGATAATATATTTATTTATATGACAGATAGATATTATAAATATTTTCGAATCAGGTGGCTGAAATGGTGAATACGACACAAACTGTATCCGTAGGCACTGATGTACTGATGCCCTCTACCCAGAAGACAAGGGGGGAGAACGTCAAAACACCCGCAGCGGCTGACAATAATATCCCGCAGAAGACCGGAATCACGAATGCAAATACACAAAAAGTAGATTATACGGCTTTATCGGATAAAATACAAAAATCTCTGAAAAATGAAAACCTTATGGTGCAGTTCTCTGTTGACCAGCCGTCAAAGCAAATTGTAATGAAACTGTTAGACAGCGATACGAAAGAGGTCATAAGGCAGGTACCACCTGAAGTTACTTTGAAAATTGCTAAAATGGTTACTAACTTTTTGGAAGGCGGGAAGATTACAAATGCCAAAGTCTGATAATATAAATACTGCTTTTAATAAATTTGAAAAAATTACCGTTAATATTTCAAATATTTTGGATTCAAAAGCACAGTTAGATTCAAATATAATAAATGAACTAGAAAAATTATATGCAATGAAAAACCAACAGCTTGTTTCAATTAACCAATACTTTAATTCTGAGGAATTTAAGCGAATTCCCGAAAAAAATAAATTGCAGTTTAAAAATAAATTAGTTAGTTTTATAGAGCATGATAAAAGACAAATTAATAAAATTGAAGGCAAAGCAGGCGAACTGAAAACAAAAATTCTAAGATTATCGAAACAAAAAAGATTATTAAAATATAACAAGGGGACTTCTTTATGACAATTGAACCGGTACATGGCAATGGGCAGATGTATGATGCACATTCCAAAATTCAAAAGGCAAAGCCGGACCAAGCCGCCGTGCAAACCACAGTTAATAAGCAGGGCGATACCTTAACCTTATCTGCCGAGGCTAAAAACCTTCAGCCTGTCGTGGCGAACCTTCAATCAGGCTTTTATAACAAGCCGGATGTGATTAAAAATGTAGCAAATAAAATCTCACAGGAATTACCGCCTGCGAAATAGATATATATTTAAATAGTTTCAGATGGCGACAGGATTCGTTTCCTGCCGCCTTTTCTTTTTATTAGGAGTGTGGAGTTAGGAATTAGGAATAAAGAGTTTGTAAAGTTCATAAAGTTTATAAAGTAGGGACAGAACACTGTTCTGTCATTACAATATAAAATTTGACCACAATTCTTAATTCATAATTTTTAATTATTTTCCTAACAACAAACAACGAGCAAAAACAACTTCTAATTGCTAATTGTTAATTGTAACGGGCTCTCTTGCAAAACTATACACCGGAACAATTTCAATATCGGGATTGAGGCTTCTTGTAACGGGACAAGTTTTAATGACGTTTTTCATTAATTGAAAATCATGGTCATTCAGCTTGTGCGGGAAAACTATATCGAGTGAAAGTTTCTTGATTTTTCTTACGGGTTCAGTCATCATCTCTTTCACAACGGTGATGGTCATGCCTTTAATGTCTATGTTATTATTATTGGCAACAATGCCCATAATAGTCATTATACATGAACCAATGGCAGCAGCCACTAATTCAGTAGGAGCTATAAATTCGCCTTTACCCTGCATTTCCTTTCCGGCGTCGGTTATAAATTCCTGTCCCGTAGGACCATGCTCGACCCTGCAATGCAAATCACCTAAATATTCTGTTTTGATTTGTACCATGTTATTTACCTCAATTTTATTTGGCAGCACCGATACCTGCAATCCCGAACTTATACCGGGACTGGAGGTATCGCCAAAAGATAATTTGTTACTGATGTACTTATTTATTATCCATCTTTTTGTGTAAATCTGCAAGCTGTTTTGCTGTGAATTTAGAAACTTTTTGGATTTTAGCTTTATCCTTTTCATTATCAGGCAGCATGTTTCTTACTTCATCCTCGTTTTTAGCCATTACGGTAAAATATGCCGTATGGTCGCCTGACATACAGCCCCAGTCGGAGATTTTAAGCAAATCGCCTTTACCTTTAAAATCGTCGAGGACATTCAGGCATTCCTCTTTTGTATGCGGTACCATTACATAGTATTTATTATTCCCTTTTGCAAGGGAG
>JBEKWK010000143.1:0-7767 GCA_049513175.1 FCB group bacterium | reverse complement strand
AAGCTTTAAAATGAAAAAGATATTTGGAATTTTATTAATAATAATGTCATTTTTATCTGCCAATGCACAGACAATTCCCTCAAAAATATTTGAATTAGGAACTTTATCAAATATAGCACTTAGTTCTGATGGGAAAAAAATTGCTTCTTGCGGTGGTGGAGGTATATTTATTTGGGACATTACTACCGGTGATACAATATTAAGTATAAGAGAGAATACAGGATTAGTTAATTATATTGCATATAGCCCGGACGGAAGTATAATTGCAAGTAGTAGTATGACTGATAATTTAATCAAGTTATGGGATACAAAAACCGGTAAAGAAATAAGAACACTATCCGGACACAAAGATTTTGTTCGCAATTTATGTTTTAGTCCTGATGGTAGCAAGTTAGCCAGCAAATGCAATGATTGTTCAATAAAGTTGTGGGATGTAAATACAGGTACTGAATTGAGAACAATTATTATAGACCCATACATAATTTCCTGTATTACTATTCGATTCAATTCAGATGGGAGTGGATTGGAAAGTAGCATACAAGATACAGTGAAAATATGGAATGTGAATACAGGTGAAGAAATGAAATCTTTCTCCGGGCTTACTTCGTATATTACTACTTTTAGTTTTAGTCCTGATGGTAGTAAATTAGCTATTGCAAATAACGATGGAACAATATCAATTTTTGACATTATTACAGCTAAAGAGATCAAAATTGTTAAAGGCAAAAATAAAATGATAAATGGTATTGTTTTTAGCCCTGATGGCGGTAAAATTGCTACTTCTTGCGCAGACGATTCGATTATATCGCTTTGGGATATGAATACAGGTATGGAAATAAATACATTTATTGGTCATAAATATTATATTGAAAACTTTTTTTTCAGCCCGGACGGAGTAAATTTAGTAAGTGGAAGTAATGATAATACTATTAAAATATGGGATGTAAATTCAGGGAAAGCAATAAATACTTTTACCGGTCATAGTTTTGAAATTGCAGAGATAAGTTTAAATCCGGATGGTAGTAAATTAGCAAGTGGCTATTATCATGGCATTATTAAATTATGGGATATTGGTACAGGAGCAAATATTTTAAATTTTACCGGTCATAATCAAATAACTAGTATTAATTTTAGTCCTCTTGGCAATAAATTAGTTAGCGGAAGTTATGACAGCACAATAAAACTCTGGGATGCAAATACAGGCAAATTAATTAAAACGCTTGTTGGTCATAATGGTTTAGTATTAAGCGTTCGTTTTAGTCCTGATGGTAGCAAAATAGTTAGTGGAAGTTATGATAATGTGGTAAAGCTATGGGATGTGAATACAGGTGAAAATATTAAAACATTCGAAGGACATACATCTCATGTCAATACCGTTTGTTTTAGCCCTGACGGGGAAAAAATTGCAAGTGGCGGAGATGATAATACAATTAAAATTTGGGATATAGAATCAGGCTTAGAATTAAAAACATTGTCCTGTGATAATTCTATATTTAAAGTTAATTTTAATCCTGATGGTAGGAAATTAGCCAGTAGTTCTTACGAGATAATAAAATTATGGGATAGTAATAATGGGAATGAAATTAGAAGTTATAATGGACAATCCAGCCTTGCTTTAGGATTGGGTTTCAGCCCCGACGGTAACAAATTAGCCGGTGGATATGGGCATGGTTCCATAAAGATTTGGGATGTTAATTCAAATGAAGAAATCTGTACATTATCTGGTCATACTACTTGGGTAACTAGCGTTGAATTTAGCTCTGATGGTACTAAATTAGTAAGTGGAAGTTGGGATGGTACAATTCGTATTTGGGATGTATCCGGTCTTTCTTCTGTTATTGATAAAACGAATTCTCATCTTTCAGGATTAGATATCTATCCCATTCCTGCTTCTTCCTCTGTCAGATTGAAATATGAATCAACTAGCTATTCAAAATTACAAATCTCAATTTATGATTTGCTTGGTAATGAAGTATTCAATTCTTCCGAAGATTGTGTTATTGGGATGAATGAAAAGCAAATAGACTGCCACAGTCTTGGGACGGGGTACTATATTGTGCGGCTAAGGCAGGGGGAAAGAGTGGAAACAAAGCCGTTTCTTTTAATTACTAATTAATAATTATGAATTACTAATTGTGGTAAAATAATTATGAAAACGAAAAAAATCTTTTTAGTCTGGTCAGTGCTTTTCCTGATTTCTACATTAAATTTTACATCATTATATGCTCAATGGGAAGAATGTAATAATGGTATTGGAGTTAATACGCCTGTTTGTTTTTTTGTGGATGGAAATAATACTTATGCCGGTACTTCTTCTGGTATATTTGTGACAACAGACTATGGTGACAATTGGACTGATAAAAATTCTGGATTTAAATTGAGATATCCTCCTGCTATTTGGTCATTAGCAAAAAGTGATAATAATATTTTTGCAGGAACACTTTTATATGGAATATTTCTGTCAACAGATAAAGGTGAAAATTGGGTGCAAAAGAGTAATGGATTACCTTATATTGATATGGGATTAGATACAATTTTTCCAGAGGAAGTTTATGCATTAATGATAAATAACAATTATATTTTTGCAGGTACTCAAAATGGTGTTTATTTATCCACAGACAATGGCGATAATTGGATTTTTAAAAATAATGGTTTGCCACAATTCGATACTAATAAAAGAGAAGTGTTTTCATTGGCAGTAAGTGGTAATAATATTTTTGCAGGTACCCGTTATGGAGTTTATATGACTTCAGATAATGGTGATAATTGGTTTTTTAAAAGCAAAGGATTAGAAAATTTGACTTTTTACTCATTTGCAATAAGCGGTAATAATATTTATGCTGCTACATGTTTTGGTGGTATTTTCCTTTCAACAAACAATGGAAATGACTGGGTTAATATTGGTCGTAAGGACACTTGTATAGATGAAATTTTAATAAAAGATAAATATATTTTTGCATCAGGTGGTTTTTATATTTCATCAGATAATGGTATAAATTGGAGTACATATGAAAATGGATTGAAGGATTTTGCTATTGTATCTTTAATATTAAATGGAGATTATATTTTTGCCGGAGATGGTGATTATGGTGTTTACAGAGCAAAACTTAGTGATTTGGGTATTACAGATGTAAAAGAAACAAACCAAAATAATGAAACTATAATCTATCCTAATCCTGCTTCTTCCTCTTTCAATTTGAAGTACGAGTCACCGAGCTATTCAAAATTGCAAATTTCAATTTTTGATATGCTTGGTAATGAAGTATTTAATACTTCTGAAGATTGTAATATTGGAATGAATGAGAAAATAATAGACTGCCAAAGCCTTGAAACAGGCTATTATATTGTGCGGCTAAAGCAGGGCGAGAGAGTAGAAGCAAAACCTTTAGTAATAGTTAGGAATTAGGAGTGTGGAATTAGGAGTTTAAAAAAATGAAAATAACCTCCCCTTAATCCCCTCCTAAATTAGGAGGGGAAAGCGAAGCAGGGGTGGTATAATAAAAAAAATTAAGAATTAAAAATTAAGTCCACCCTCTTTAATTCTCCCGCCAGCGGGAGTTAATTATTAGGTCGATGTGTAATTATTAATTCGTAATTAGTAATTAACTAAAGCGGGACTTCGGCGAGCTCAGACTTCAGCGAGCTCAGTCGAGTCGTCGAGTCGAGCTTGGGTATAAGGACAAAAATATTTTTTTCTCAACTATTCAACTTTATAAACTTTACGAACTTTAATTTCACGGACAGAACACTGTTCTGTCCCTACTTTCAACTTTACGTACGAACTTTACTAACTTTACTAACTTTACAAACTTTACAAACTTTATAAACTTTACGAACTTTATAAACTTTATAAACTTTACAAACTTTACAAACTTTTCTGATTAAATCAGTGAATTATGTAACTTTTTCCCAAAGTTATGTAACTTTTTTTTAGTCTGACGACATTATATTATATTTTAAATAATTGTAATAATATAATAAGAAGTCAGAATCATGAAAACTTACCTGCTTAAATCCATTATCCTTGCTTTTTGGGGTATCTGCTTAGTGAACCAAGTATATTCTCAATCTACTAAAAGCGATTCTTCATTTCATCCTTACCATGTTAATTATTGGGTAACAGGGACTATCTGCGGCGTTGGTTTAATTACAAATTACCTCGGAATACCGAAGATATTGCACAAAGCAGATGTTACAACTACAGAATTGCAGGCATTGAACAAAGATATAATCAATAGTTTCGATAGCTGGGCTTTTAAGCAAGACCCTTCTAAAATAAAGACATTCGAAAATTATTCTAATTATACTCTTACAACCACTGTTGTTCTTCCTGCTTTGCTTTTGTTTGATAAAAAAATCATGCAGGATTGGGGAGACATACTACTTATTTATTTAGAAACCATATCGGTAACATCTAATATTTATGCATGGAGTTTTCTGGGGCCTACTTTTCAAAATAAATTCAGGCCTGCTACTTATTATAACCAACTTACTTATGTACAGAGACAATCAGGCGATAACAGGAATTCATTTTACAGTGGCCATGTCGCTTCTGCGGCGGCAGCCACTTTCTTAATGGTAAAAGTTTACAGCGATTACAATCCGTCAATCGGAGACAATAAATATTTTTTATACGCAGCAGCAGCAGTACCACCGCTTATTTTGGGTTATCTGAGAGTGAAAGCTCTCCAGCATTTCCCGTCCGATGTATTGGTTGGCTTTGGAGTTGGTGCGGTGTGCGGTATAATTATTCCCGAACTTCATCACTTGCAGGACAAGAATATCGCATTGGGTTTGTATTCTTCTCCCGTATCAACAGGAATAGCAATAAATTGGCAGCCGGATTTTTTTAAATAAAAAATCTGTGAATTATGTAAATTTCCAGGGTATATGTATTATTTATTGCAGTGAATAACATTGCAGTTTAAATATGCTTTAAAATAGACAGATTCTGAAATATAAAAGAAAGATTGGCTAAAGGTTAAGCCGGTATTAGAGAAGACAATGAAAGAGAGCGTCTTTGTGGAATATAAAATCAAAAATACATCTGAATATAAGAATATCTCCTTAGAAGAGACGTATAAATTTTTAGATACAAGTGCAGACGGGCTTTCTGATTCTGAAGTGAAGAATCGTATCGAGAAATTCGGTAATAATGAAATACCGGAAAAGAAACAAAATTCTGCTCTTGAATTTATTCTGCGATACTGGGGTCCTATGCCGTGGCTTCTGGAACTTGCTATGGGGCTTGCCTTCGCTTTAAACCATTACTTTGAAGGAATCATAATTTTTTCATTGTTAACGGTAAACGCCATCATAGGTCAAATACATTCAAACAGTTCACAAAAAATAATTGACCTGTTAAAGAAAAAACTGGCAATTAATTCAAAAGTATTACGGAATAAAAAATGGTCAGAGGAAGATGCAAAAGGAATTGTGTATGGAGATATTATCTCGGTAAAACTTGGCGATATCGTACCTGCCGATGCAAAGATAATATCCGGCGAGCTTTCGGTTGACCAATCAGCCCTGACCGGAGAATCCCTGCCTATAGAAACACATCAGTCGGACATTATCTTCTCCGGTTCCGTAGTCAGACGTGGTGAAGCTGCATGTATAGTGGTTAACACTGGTGCAAATACCTTTTTCGGTAAGACAGCCGAGCTGATAAAAATCGCAAAGCCGAAGTCACATCAGGAAGAAATGATGATGGCAGTTGTAAAATATTTGTTTTACCTGGCTATTATTGCATCTGTTTTAGTTTCAGGTTCTGCTATACTGATGCATTTAAGCATAGTAATAATGTTGACCTTCGTAATTGTTGTTCTTTTGGGAGCTATTCCTGCGGCTCTTCCGGCAGTCCTCACCATTGTTCAGACCGTGTGTGCAACCGAACTGGCAAAAAAAGGAGCATTGGTAACCAAGCTTGATTCAGTAGAAGATGCTTCTTCAATTGATATTATTTGCTTTGACAAAACCGGTACTATAACGCAAAACAAGATAACGGTTGTCGAAAGCATACCGTTCTTCGGGAACAAGTCAGAAGATGTTCTTAGGATAGCTGCACTGACATCACAATCGGAAGGAATGGATTTAATTGACCTTGCAGTTATTAATTACGCTGAAAAATCGGGAGTAAGTTTTAATGATTACAAACAGGTATCTTATACTCCGTTTGAGCCGTCCACAAAAAGAACAGAGGCAACTATTGAAGCCGGTGGGAAGCGATTCAGAGCTGTAAAAGGTGCTGCACAGGTAATTATATCTCTGTGTCACGATGTAGATAAAGGTACTTTAGATGAAGTAAACAAAACATTAGATAGTTTTTCAAAGAAGGGATACAGGACTATAGCTGTTGCCAGGTCGGATGGAGATGATTTCAATAATCTTAAACTTACAGGATTGATACCCTTAGCTGATCCGCCAAGACCGGATTCAAAAAATATGATAGACCAGGCGAGGAAGCTGGGTTTAAAACCGATGATGCTTACAGGGGATAGCATTGACATAGCAAAAGAAATTTCCAATCAGATTGGTATCGGTAATAATATTATTCGCATGGAGGATATAAAAGATTTAAGCCCGGATAAACAGTTAAAGCTTGTTAGTGAATGCGATGGGTTTGCAGAAATATATCCCGAAGACAAATATAAGATTGTAAAACTATTGCAATCCGGGGGGCACATTGTCGGAATGACCGGAGATGGTGTAAACGATGCTCCTGCCCTCAAACAAGCTGAGATGGGTATAGCTGTAAGCAATTCAACAGATGTAGCAAAAGCAGCCGCCAGTGTAGTTTTAACAGAATCCGGTGTAGGGGTTATAATAGATGCTGTTACAATAAGCAGACTGGCATATCAGCGAATGCTGACCTGGGTACTCAATAAAGTTGTTAAAGTTATAGAATTTGTTGTTTTTCTATCTATAGGATTCTTCTGGCTGCATAATATTTTACTTACTCTTGTTGGAATGACTTTACTGGTATTGGCAAATGATTTCGTAAGCATGACTCTGGCAACCGATAATGTAAAGAGTACAAGCAATCCGAATAAATGGGACATAAAGAAAATAATCCTTGCATCTCTTATACCGGCACTATTCTATGTTCTGGGAGACATAATCGTAATCCTTGTAGGTATAAATTATTTCCATTTACAATGGATTGAACTGACTACTTTAATAATGCTGAGTTTCATAGTCAACAGTCAATTCAGGGTGTTAATTATAAGGGAAAGAAATCATTTCTGGTCATCACTTCCGGGTAGAGGATTGCTTATATCCAGTACCTCGGCGATAATCGGAATTTCGCTTATAAGTTTATTCGGCATCCTTGTTCCTTCGCTAAACCTATTTGTAGTTCTAAGCGTGTTGGGATTATCGGCGATGTTTACACTCGGCATTGATTTCCCAAAATATTATCTGTTCAAAAAATTCGGATTATAAGAAACGAATTAAAAATTGATGTTACACGCATGATAATTGAAAGAGATGACTTCTTTCTTCATTTAGTCATACAGAAAAGGAATATATAAAAGATTAATTAATTCAGGGTAAAATCTGTGAATTATGTAACTTTTTCCCAAAGTTATGTAACTTTTGATGATATACATTGCATTACCTTTGTACAATAATTTATATAAACTATATAAAAGAAAAAATCATGAAAACATTAGTTGAGCACAGTAAAGCAATAGTAGAACACGGTCCCAGGAAAAAAACCAGGGTAGAAAAAGCAAAACCGTCAGCACAAAAGGCATTAATCGCTTC
>JBEKWK010000142.1:0-7801 GCA_049513175.1 FCB group bacterium | reverse complement strand
TTAGTAGGGATTGCTTTGGTTCTATATTTAATGATTACAAGCAACCAAAAACTTTCTCAAATTGTAAAATCCCTTCCTCATTACGAAATGAAAAAATACAAGAAGCAATTTACCGGTAGTATAGAAACTATAATTAATGCCTTGCTTAAAGAATTTCCGAATGGGACACCAAATTTCGAAGATGGTATAAAAATAGAATTTGAAAAAAGCTGGCTTCAATTAAGAGTATCAAATACCGAACCCATTGTAAGAATTATAGCAGAATCACCAGCCAAAGCCGAAACCGAAGTTCTTCTTAAAAGAGCGATAAATTGCCTGTGAATTTTGGAAATGAAATGTAAAATTACTAATTATGTAATTTATTTAAATTTATTAAAAATAAACTTGATTTCACCCCTTAAAATATTGTATTTTTGAATAATATTAATTGCCAATAATTTTTTGCATATAGAAATGGACATATTTCGATGAAGCTTTCAGAATTCAAATACCCTATACTAAAAAACCAGATTGCTAAATTTCCCGCAGACCCTCGTGATTCCTCTAAGATGATGGTACTTAACAGGGAAACAGGCAAAATTGAAGACAAAAAATTCCGCGATATATTACACCTTTTTCAAAAAGGTGATTGTCTCGTGCTAAATGAAACAAAAGTTTTTCCTGCAAGACTTTTTGGAAAGAAAGAAAAAACCAATGCTAAAATTGAGGTCATGCTTTTACGTGAACTAAAGGCAGAAGATAGAATCTGGGATGTTCTTGTTGAACCGGCTCGTAAAGTGAGAATCGGCAATAAGATTTTCTTTGATAATAATAAATTTTATTGTGAAGTAATTGATAATACCACCTCACGAGGCAGAACCGTCAGGTTCAGTTATGACGGCAATCTATTCAAAGTAATAGAAAGAATCGGCGAAATGCCATTGCCTGAATATATTAAACGCGAACCGAATGAACATGATAAAGAAACATATCAAACCGTTTTCGCATCTAAAAACTATTTGTCTTCTATATCACCTCCTACTGCCGGTTTGCATTTCACAAAAGAGCTTATAGAAAAGATTGAAGCTAAAGGTGTCAGGATTGCTAAGATAGCTCTGAATATAGGACAGGGTATTTTTGAAAAGATTGAAGTTGAGGACCTTACTAAACACCGAATGTATTCTGAATATTTTTATATTTCAAGGGAATCCGCAGAAACCATAAATAAATCTTTAAAAGCGAAGAAAAATGTATATGCCTGCGGCTCAAGTGTAGTAAGGGCATTAGAAGCTTCGGTACTTACTTCAGGTACAGTTAAACCGAATAAAGGATGGACCGATAAGTTCATTTATCCACCTTATGAATTAAAAATCGTGAACAGGTTGATAACAACATTTCATCCGCCGGGTTCACCTTCTTTATTATTATCTGCCGCATTTGCAGGTAAAGAAGAAATATTCAAGGCTTATAAAAGAGCCGGGAAAAGTGACTATAGATTTTTAGCTTATGGTGATGCAATACTGGTTATTTGATAAAATAATTGAGATTCACTGCTATAACCGTATTTATAATAAAATTGGATTTTTAATTTTGTCATATTAAAAATTATATATGAAGGCATACTCAACAGTGTGCCTTATTTATTTACACTGATAATAGAAAACGCCGATGACTAAGGATAAAATTGATAATCATACACAGAAATTTTTTTCTGAATTTGTAATACCTGAAAATGAAGATTGGTTCAAAGTTGCCGAACAATCATTAAAAGGAAAACCAATAGATACTCTTTATACTAAATTATATGAAGGTATTACAACAAATCCAATTTATACTCTCGGAGATTTACAAAAAATTCAGAAATCAAATTCTGTACAAAATTACCTTTATCCATTTTTAGTAGATAATCTTCAAATAAAGACCAATAAGAACAAAATCGAGTTAGCCCAGACCTATTCATATTTTAAGCCTATTGATGTTAATAAAGCGATATTGAATGATTTAAAAAATGGATTAAACTCAATCATTATAAAACCGGATTATTATTCATCTAATGGATTGAATCCATGTAAAAAAGACGAAGTCAACATAGATTTAAATGGCACATCAATCTTTTCTGAAAATGACTTCGAAATTATTTTCAAGAAAATAGATTTTAATAATCATGCTATTTATCTGGATTCATCAATATATCCAATTTCACTTGCTTCACTCTTTTTAGCTTTCCTAAAAAAAAATAAAATAAATCCGGATAATATTCAGGGCGGGATATTCTATGACCCATTTGCAATTCTTCTCAAAGAAGGGCAAATCCCTTATAGCTTATCAACAGCATATTTGATGATTGGTCAGTTACAAAAAATTAAGAGACATGTACCAAACATATCAACTTTCATAATAGATGCAAAAATTTATAATGATTGCGGGGCTAATGCCGTCCAGGAATTAGCATTCTCTCTTTCGACTGCCGTACAATATATTCGAGAATTAATTAATCAAAATTTTTCTATTAATGAAATAGCAAAAGATGCAATACTCAATTTCAATACAGGTTCAGATTTCTTTATTGGTATTGCTAAATTGAGAGCCGCAAGAATTTTGTGGGCTAAAATCATAAAATCTTTTGGAGGAAATGAGATTTCTCAAAAAGTAAAAATATTTGCCGATACATGCTCATGGAACAAATCAATATTAGAACCTCATAATAATATTTTAAGGAACACAGTCGAGACCATGTCGGCTATTTTTGGTGGTGCGGATAGTATAAATGTAAAATATTTTGATGATAATTCTGCAAATCCTAATGAATTTTCAAGACGTATATCACGCAATACACAACTTATATTAACCGATGAATGTTATTTATCTGATGTCTTTGACCCGTCGCAAGGTTCATATTATATCGAATGGTTTACTGATAATCTTGCACGGCAGGCATGGGAACTACTCCAAAACATTGAAGCAAAAGGCGGGATGTTAACATGTATTCAAAATGGATATATCACAGAGCAAATAAATCTTACCAAATCTAAAAGGATTGATAATATTTTAACAAGAAAAGATATTCTTGTAGGAATAAACAAATTTCCTAATATTAAAGAAGAATTTTCTTCTATAAAAAAGTCACAAAATAATTATCTGAAGAGAAATCTGGTACTGAATAAATATATTGAAAAAAGAAATAATGATGATGTGAAAAATAGTTTAGAACAACTAAGCAAAGAACAGAAACAAAATTCCGAAAATTTCTTAAACACTGCAATAAAAGTGGCAACCGCAGGAGCTACTATCGAAGAAATTACCTATTCAACATGCGAAAAGCAGATATATTTAATCAATACAACCATCAAAACTTTTAATCCTTCAAAACCATTTGAAGAATTAAGGAAATTTTCTCAGCAGTACAAAGATAAGTTCGGGCATCTACCACAGATTTTCCTTGCAAAGATAGGTAATGCTTCACAATACAAAGCAAAAGCAGATTTTGCATCAGACTTTTTTATGGCAGGAGGCTTTGAGCCGAACAATCATATAAGCTTTGAAACAGCCGGGGATGCTGCAAATGCTTTCCTAAAATCAAATGATAAAATCATTGTCATTTGTTCGAGTGATGAATTATATAAAAAAACAGTTCCTGAAATTTGCAAGCTCATTAAAGATTCAAAACCGGATTCTAACATTGTTCTTGCCGGATATCCAAAAGAATATATTAAAGAATACAAGGCTGCAGGTGTTGATGAATTTATACACATCAATGCAAATATTTATGAGATATTAAGCAGACTTCAGAAAAAAATGATTTTTTAAAAATAGACTAATTGAATCATCATATTACCGTTAATTAATGGATTCGTATTTTTCTGCTATTATGTTCTTTCTTTATCCCCCCTATTCAAGCCAAGTATTGCTATATCGAAAATCATGAAGAACAAATATTATTTCTATTTATCATAAGAAATCAATAGATTTGTATTCTTTGGAATTTTAAATATTTATAAAGTATAAACCGATATAATCTGGAGATTTTTATATGAAAGTTTACGAACCGAATAATATCAGAAACATCGCTTTGGTAGGACATGCTAATTCAGGTAAAACCTCGCTGGCTGAATCTATTCTCTTAGAATCAGGTTCCATTAACAGACGCGGCACAGTAGAGGAACATAATACTACTTCTGATTTTAATGAGATTGAACATGAAAGAAAGTGTTCCATACTTTCGACAACAATGTTTACTGAATGGAATGACTGCAAAATAAATATGCTCGATGCTCCGGGATATGATGATTATGTCGGCGAGTTATGTGCATCAATGCGGGTTGCCGACACCGGATTAATTATTCTTAACTCATTGAACGGTGTCGAAGTCGGAACTGAAAATGCATGGGAACAGGCAATAAAATATAATACTCCAATTGCATTTGCAATTAACAAAGTTGATACCGACCAGGCAAAATTCGATGATACGGTAAATGAAATAAAACACGTATTAAATAATTCCGCCACTATTCTTCAGTATCCTTTACATTCAGGACCCGGCTTTAATTCCATTATTGATATATTATCAATGTCTTTATATGAATATCCAAACGGCGAAGGCAAGCCGGCAAAAAAAGATATTCCTGATTCTGAAAAATCCAAAGCTGAAGGTTTGCGTAATTCCCTGGTTGAAAATATTGCCGAAACCAATGAAGAGCTTATGACAAAATATTTTGAAAACGGAGATTTGACTGAAGAAGAGTTCAATACCGGTTTAAAAAAAGCTATTATTGACAGATTGATATTTCCGATATTCTGTATATCCGGGAAAAACAGCACCGGTATTTCACGTTTACTCGATATAATATGCGAAATATTCCCTTCTCCTCTTGAAGTTCATCCTCAAATATCAGTAGAAGGTAAAGAGGTTCTTTGCATTCCAAATGGACCAACAACTATTTTTGTTTATAAATTATTATCCGAAGCTCATCTCGGCGATATGACATTTTTCAGGGTGTATTCCGGGAAATTAACTCCGGGTCTTGATTTAGTCAACGAGCAAAAAAGTACAATGGAAAGATTTAACCAAATTTTCTTAATTAATGGTAAGAAAAGGGTGGAAATACCGACTATATTAGCCGGGGATATCGGAGCTACTGTCAAATTAAAGGTAACAGGAATAAATGATACTCTCCACGAAAAAGGCAAGTATATCACAATCAAACCTATCGAATATCCAAAGCCGAGAGTAAGAACGGCAGTTGTACCGAAAACAAAAGGTGAAGAGGAAAAAGTAGGTATGGGACTTCATAATCTTCATGCAGAAGACCCGACAATTATAATCGAACATTCTCAAGAGTTACGCCAAATGATTATTCATGCTCAGGGCGAATTACATCTTGGTGCAACGAAGTGGCGTTTGGAGCATAGATATAAAGTCGAAACCGAATATATAGAACCACGGGTTCCATATCGTGAAACAATTCAAAAACAAATTAAAGGAAATTATCGTCATAAGAAACAATCAGGCGGTGCCGGACAATTCGCGGAAGTTCATATGATGATTGAACCATGGGTCGAAGGTATGCCAAACCCTGAAGGAATGTCTGTTCGTGGTAAAGAATTAATGGACCTCGACTGGGGCGGTAAATTAGAATTTGTAAATTGTATTGTCGGCGGTGTTATTGACCTGCGATTTATGCCTGCAATATTAAAAGGTGTAATGGATAAAATGCATATTGGTCCTCTTACAGGAAGTTATGTTCGTGATATCAGGGTTTGTATCTATGATGGGAAAATGCACCCCGTTGATTCAAACGAGGCAGCATTTAAAACCGCCGGAATGATGGTATTTAAGAGTAATTTTATACAGGCAAGTCCTAAAATTCTTGAGCCTATTTACCTCGTTGATGTTAAAGTGCCTGAAGATTATGTCGGTGATGTAATGAGCGACCTGCCATCGAGAAGAGGAGTAATTCTCGGAATCGAGACCGAAGGTAGATATCAGAAAATTAAAGCCAGAATGCCTCTTGCTGAGCTTGATAAATATTCAGCAGGCTTGCGTTCAATGACTGCCGGTCGTGCATCTTACACTCAGGAATTTGCGGAATATCAAACTGTACCTCCGAATGTTCAGCAGGAACTAATTGATGCTTATAAGAAATCTCAGGAAGAAGAATAATTTGTATAATTGAATTAGATTATAAAAAAAGAGCCGGCTATACACCGGCTTTTTTAATATTTAAATCCAATTTACCTCGTTACCATTATGTTATATTTTTTTAACTTTAATTGCTATATTATAAGAAAAAATTCCATATCTTATCCAATAGTCTAAATTAGATAAGAATGCAAAAGGTTTCAAAATTATTCTGGTAACTTTTTTTGCAAAAATTATATTCAAAATAGATTCACAATTCATGGTAAAAACTTCCATAAACAATCCGGACCTGAATACTTTTTCAATAATATATTTATCCTTGAAATCCGATAAATCAAGCATGGATTTTAACTCATTAAGTGAATAATGAAAATGCTTTACTAAATGGGCAGGATTTACCTGAACAGGCTTAATACCCTTTTTAATCCTGTATATTATATTATATAAAAAATTATAATTCTTAGAAAATTTCGTCCTTAATAAATAACCATAATTGTATGGGTCAAGAAAAGTAAACAAACCTTTGTGTGGCGTTGAAATTATTATTAAGCCATTTGTTTTTAAAATTCTGAATGATTCCGAAAGAGATTTTATTTTATCAGTTGTATGCTCGAGGACATCATTCAAAATAATAACATCGAAAAATTCTGACTCAAAACTTGTTGATTCAAGCCGGCTGACTTTGAAATGTATATCCGGATAACGCAACTTAGCAACAGAAATTTGATTTTCATCACTATCAATTCCATAAGTTTCTTTACTTTTTAACCTAAAAAACCTTGTACCGTAGCCATAACTACATCCTCCGTCTAATATTTTATCTGAATTTTCAGGCAACCACTTATAAGATAATTTCAAACGGGCGGACAATTTATTTTCCGGATAATCCGTGTATTTATACATTTTGGTCAATGATTTTTCAGACATTTAGGGTTTGATTAAGTAATAAGAAATAATTTATTAGTTTTTAAATTAATATTATAATCACAAGACAATAAAAAATTCTAAGTATTAATTCTATAATTGTAAGTTAATAAGATTTTATCTAAATTGCTTAGTTTAATTAAAAAATTATACTAATATCATCATCATTAGCAGTGGATAATAAAAATAGTAAATATATCAAAAAGTATATCTCCGTCAAAGGAGCAAAGCTTCATAATTTAAAAAATATATCTGTTGATATACCTCATAATTCTTTGTCTGTTATTACAGGTGTGAGCGGCTCAGGAAAATCTTCCTTAGCATTTGATACTATATATGCAGAAGGTCAAAGAAGGTTTGTAGAGTCGCTGTCAGCTTATGCAAGGCAATTTCTCGAAAGGATGAATAAACCAGATGTTGATACAATAACAGGTTTACCCCCTGCTATAGCTATTGAACAAAAGCCTGCCTCCAGAAATCCGAGGTCAACCGTCGGAACCGCAACTGAAGTTTATGATTATTTCCGACTTTTATATGGAAGAATCGGAATAACCATCTGCAAAAACTGTGGCAGAACAGTCCATAAAGATAGTGCAGATTCAGTAGTCGAAGAATTATCTAAGTTAGATGAAAATGATAAGATATACATATTATTCCCTTTACCGTCTCAAACAAGAAATATTCAGAATGAAATTGATAAATACAGGGAACTCGGCTTTTTTAGAATAGTTCTCAAAGACTCGGATGATATAATTGACC
>JBEKWK010000141.1:0-7864 GCA_049513175.1 FCB group bacterium | reverse complement strand
ATAAAAGAATTAATATAGAAGTATTCTGAATTATTTATGAAATACAAAACACGAACCAATAAACCTGTAAGAACTTCTAAACCTGTAAGGTCTACTAAACAGATAAGAACCTTAAAACCGGAAAGAAATACTGATCCGGCAAGAAATTCTAAACCAATAAGAAATTCTAATACTATTAGAACCTCTCAACCGGAATGGAATTCTGAACCGCCAAGAACCTTTAAACCGAATAGAAATTCTGAACCGCCAAGAAAACCTAAACTGATAAGTTCTTCCAGTACGGAATGGAATTCTGAACCGCCAAGAAATTCTAAATCAACAAGAACTAATAAACCTGTGAGGTCTACTAAAACCACAAGATCTATCAGACCAACAAGAATCACCAAACTGGCAAGACCTCGTCTCAAAATAGTTACCGGTAAAAATGAACTTAAATTAGAATCTAATGAGCCAATCCGCCTGAATAAATTTTTAGCCGATTCGGGAATTTCTTCACGAAGAAAAGCCGATGAACTGATTTCAAAAGGTTCAGTCAAAGTCAATGGTAAAGTGATAACTGAATTGGGAACTAAAGTTACTTTTTCCGATTTTGTTGTGGTTGACGGCGAGCCTGTAAAATCAACTACTCATCTCATTTACATTCTTTTGAATAAGCCCAAAGATTATATCACAACCACAAAAGATGAAAAAGGAAGAAAAACAGTTTTGGATATCGTAAAGAAAAAAGAGAGAATCTTTCCTGTAGGCAGATTGGATAGAAATTCAACGGGAGCTTTGTTGCTTACAAACGACGGCGATTTGGCTTACCGTCTTACACATCCGAAATTTGAGATACCAAAAGAATATCATGCAAGTTTAGATAAAAAATTGACCGAAAATCATGCTAAGACAATATCAAAAGGAATTGACCTCGATGGCGAGATTACTGCTCCCTGCGAATTATTCATAAATCCTGAAGACTATTCTCAAGTAATTTTAATTCTGAAGGAAGGCAAAAACAGGGAAATAAGAAAAATCTTTGAATCATTAGGATACGAAGTAATGAAATTAGATAGAAAATATTTTGCCGGAATATCAACAAAAGGCTTGTCACGAGGCGAATACCGACATCTCACTCACAGAGAAATCTTAAGCCTGAAAAAATTAGTGAAGCTTTAAATTTTTCTTTTCAGAATACCAAGCGAGAGCTTTTGAATTAAAAAAAATACACCAATATTGAGATACAGAACATACCTCAGTATTAGTATATTTCATTTTTAAAAACTTTATGAACTTTATGAACTTTATAAACTTTATACTAACTAAAACTCCGGTTCATCTTCCGGCTGAACGATATTCCATTCCTCTACCATATTTCTCCTGGCAATTTTGTTAGTTTTCTCAAAAAAGCCAATCGGAGTCTCCGGAAAAGTAATATAATAGGGCTTAGCATCCTCGTTTATAAAACTATTCATCGTATCATCATAATACGGTTTGAAAGGAGCGTCATTTGTTCCTGAGACGAGCAATAAATAGTTGAGAACCACTGTAAAAAACGCTGCCATTTTAATTCTCCTTTATTATAAATAATTTTCTGACACACCTATAAAATGGTTGATTCCATTTTAGAGAATACCTATTGAATTTCTTATCCTGATTCAGTCATTTCGAGCGAAGTGAATTATCACACACTAAGGTTGAGACAATCACTCCGTTCAAAAGACTTATAATTATAACAATAAAACTTTTATATTTACAAAATATAAATCTTATAAAATCGGTTCATCCGGGTCTTCGGGCCATTCTTCAATAATTTGTTGGCTATTTCTCATATTAGCCTGAATTGCAGGTTGTAAATTCGGATTCTGTTGAACAGACTGAATTGCAGGTTGATTTCTCAGAATCATACCGTTAATTTGGTCCTGGGAATATTGGCCATTGGGCATTACGAGACCTAAGAACATCAGAATTGAAATTAAAATTTCCATGATAACTCCTAAAATTAAATAAACAAAAAACTTAACACATTCACATTTGATTAATCGTTTAGGGACTTACCTAAGCGAATCAAAACCACCAATCCAAACGTATCCTACCCTTTCGGGCAAACTCCTATGCTTGTCCTAACTGAACAAATAATATAAAGTTAAATGAATTTTAAAATAGGTATCATCCATGATAACCTCTAATTAGGACATTAATCATTACTTATTCCGTAATATTAGGTTTTTCCTAAATCGAGTTCCTTTTTATTAGAAGTTCAAACCGAAGTGTTAATTCCTTTTAAAAAAAATCATCCCTGATTTCACCGGTTTAAATATCATCAGAACTTATATAAGTTAATTGACACATTCCAACATTTATGCCATTAGTAATATACATCTCAAAAAAAAATAGTAATTAATAAAATTATTTAAATAAAACTTTGTATTAATAATTTATTTTATTAAATTTCAATTACTTATATTGATAATAAATTTTGGCTTAATATCAGGAAAAAAGATATAAATTATGGTACGGTAATTGCAGTATTATCATAAAAGTTTATATATAACCACCAATTTTTAAACAATTGTTGAATAATATTCAACTTTATATAGGAAAAATGGGCTTAAGAAAAAAATATATAGGATTTCTGAAATCAATTTCAGCAGGTGTGATTTTGATTGCAACTTTTTCATTATTGCTTGCAGCCACTAATCAAACTGAACAGGATATATCCAATCAAAAAGCAACAACCGGGCAAATAAATACTCTGAATAATTTGTCGGAGGAAAACTTTGAAAAGTCCCCTGATAAAAGCATTGGCTATGCAATTACCGCTTTAGATAAATCCAAACTTATAGGCTATAAATTCGGAGAAGCTGTTGCATTAAGTAATATCGGTAAAGGATATTTTATTGAGAAGAAGTATGACAAAGCCCTGGAATTTTACGAGAGTTCATTGAATATATTTACAGGAATCAATGATAAAAGTGATATAGCAAAAATCAATAATTTTATCGGAGCATTGTATTTTAAAATAAAAGAGTATGACAAAGCCCTTACGAACTATAAGAATGCTCTCTCAATTTATGAAAATCTTAAAGATAATACCGAAATATCAAAGATGCTTACTAATATAGGAACTCTTTATACACAGATAGGAAATCTCGACGAAGCAATCAACTACCAGCTAAGGTCATTAGACTATGCAAATGAAAATAAAGATACTGCAAGTATTTCAAGGGCATTGAAAAAAATCGGGAATTTATATTTTCAAAAAGGAAAATACGACGAAGCTTTAAAATACTATTTGAAAAGGCAGGACCTTAAAGAGAGCAAAGACGAATCCAAAGACGATGAAATAGTTTTAGTTAACACAGGAAAAATATATTATTCACTCGATAAATACAAAGAAGCAATTGAATATTATCAAAAAGCTCTCCTGGTGGTCAAAAACGATAAAGATGAATTAAAAACAGCAAGAATTCTCACTGCAATAGGGAACGTTTATTATGATTGGAAAAATTACCAGGAGGCTCTTTTTTATTACAAACAATCTCTGAAAATTGCGGAAAAAAAGGATACAAAAAACGGTATTGCAATTTTACTTAATAACATAGGATTGGTATATAAAAATCTGGGGGATTATCAGAAAGCTCTTGATTATTGCCTGAAGTCATTAAATATAAAAGAAGAAATCGGTGACGAAAGCAATACATATTATCCGATTACAAGTATAGCAGAAATTTACCTAAAACTAGGCAACAACAACCAGGCATTAAAATATCTATACAAAGCCTTAAATATAGCAGAAAATGAAAAAGATAACAAACTATTACAGGAAGTCTATTATTTATTATATGAGGTCAATGAAGCTTCCGGACAATATAAAAAAGCTCTTGAATACCATAAATTGTACACAGATATTAAAGATACTGTCATTCAACTTGAAACCAATAAAAAATTCCTTGAAGTAAATACAAAATATGAAACCGGAAAAAAGCAAACAGAAAATGAAGCCTTGCGAAAAGCTAATGAAATTCAGAGAAACTATTTTATAGTAGTTGCAGGATTAATATTTATCCTTCTCATTGTTCTTTACAATCGTTATAGAAGCAAGCAAAAAACAAACCGTTTGCTGAATGAAAAAAATACACAGATACTCAGCCAGCATAAAGAACTCGAAAATATGTATGGGCAATTACAAATCAAAGAGCAAGGCTTAATGGAGGCAAATGCTACTAAGGATAAATTTTTCTCTATAATTGCTCATGATTTGAAGAATCCTTTACATGCAATTACTCTTTCTTCCGATGTATTGATTCATAAATATAAATTCATGCCCGGAGAACAATTAATTGATTTGATAAAGAACATCAATAAAGCAGGTAATTACATTTCCGAATTATTGGCAAATCTATTACAGTGGGCTCGCTCGCAAAGTGGCAGGATTGAATTTGAACCCCAAAAAATAAATCTTAAACAGGCAGTAACTGAAAATTTAGATTTATTAATAGTCAATGCAAATAAGAAAAACTTAGATATATCCTACGATATAGAAGAAGATACCGCTCTTTATGCCGATAGTAATATGGTTAATACTATATTAAGAAATCTCATATCAAATGCAATTAAATTCACGGATGATTTTGGTATGGTTAAAATTTCAACAGATATTAATTGTAATTTCGTTCAGATTTCTGTTTCTGATACAGGAATCGGAATATCAGAAGAAGACTTACAGAAGCTCTTCAGAATAGACGTTCAACATACTACAATCGGAACCTCTAAGGAAAAAGGAACAGGTTTGGGACTTATACTATGCAAAGAATTCGTTGACAGGCATGGCGGTGAAATCCTTGTTGACAGCAAAGAAGGCGAAGGCACTACATTCAAAATCACATTGCCAAAATTTATAGACTGATACTTTAAAATTAATACTAAACCTTATTCGTTTTTTAGTTTTTAAAAATCCTTTATGATTTTTTCAAAATACTGTCGTAATTTTATAATCATTATTTTCAATAATTTTTATAAGGTTATAAATGAAGAAGTATTTTCTGCCGGTTTTAATTTTATTGTATGTTAATATAAATTGTCTATCACAGCCTTTAATAATATCAAACACCTATTTTAAAATATCCGCTAGTGCGAATGACCCTCTTTACACAACTTATGCGGCTGCAATGGAACGTTCTCAACTTTATGGTGATAAGGCTTATAAAATGGATTACTTTTCGGATTGCCTTCCTATTAATTATTCCAGTGACCAGGCAGGAAAAATGTTTTGCATCTGGAAGGTAAATGGCGTTGTCATAGACAAAATATCAGAATATTATAAAAAGCCTGTTGTAATAGGTTCATTTCCCGACATGGCAATAATTGAATATGAGCCGTATCCTGATTTAGCTGTTCAGGAGACTTTCTTCGTTTATAGTTCCACTATTTCTTTAGTAAACATCAATATAAAAAACAATACAAAATCAACCCAGGAAATTGATTTATACCCTATTCTTATGAATGGGGATGATTCTCTCCAGATTAAATCATTTGATGATAAGGCAAATTCTTATATAACTAATCATTATGAAACTAAAAAAAGATTAATCAGTAATCTCAGCGATTCTCTTCCCTATCCTACAGAATTAAGAGATGTGTTTATGTCCAACATGATTAATTATACTTATGGCGGATACAAAGGTACAATGGCTGAATTTTATGATAAAATAAAATTCGATTTTTATGCCTTTCCAAAACCAAGCGATTCTCTTAATTGTGCTAACCAAGGTTACGTAAATTTTATTTCACTCCATAATAAAATCAGCATTCAGCCCGGAGAACAAAGATTCATGCGTTTCATGAGAGGAGTACAGGGCAGGAAAGAAGATGTACAGTATTTAATAACGGAAATGGAAAAATTAAAATCCGCATCTTTACAACCTTATCTTGACTCTAACTTAAAACTATTTGTCAATATTCCCTCAATTGGCTTTTTCACAAACAATGAAAAATTAATCTATCTCAGTGCGTTTAATCTTGCCCGTGGAAGTATGCTTCCACCTTCCGGCAATACAACAAATAATTATTATGTCTTTTCCCGTAATCCATTATGGGGATGGGGTCATGGTCATCAATGCCTGCACGAATCTCTCAGTATGCTTGCATATGCATTTCTGGACTCCAAATCTGCCGAAGGTTCCCAAAGAGTCTTTATTGAACAGCAGGCAAAAGACGGATTGATAGCTTACCGACATGGTCCATTGGGAGCTGAAACATTTCCTGCTATGAATAAACCCTCGACCTGCACTCCCTTCTTTAATTGGATTAACTGGGAGGTTTATAAAGTCAGTAAAGATAAAGACTTTTTGGAAGAGGCTTATGATGCAGGTGAAAAGTATGTCAACTGGATAGTCAAAAACCGGGACATAAATGCAGATGGCACTTTCGAATGGGGTCCCAACGGAATCGTAGAAAATGCGAGAGATTGGTATAATGCCGTTTTCCAGGTAACTGCCGACAGGCAGCTCGATGTTGAAAAAGGTGACATTTCAGACTCGCTCGATTGCCTCGATTTGACAGTGATGATAATTAAGGAAATGAGAAGCCTCTCGAATATGGCTAAGGAACTTGGCAAAGACCATGCTTCAAGAAAATGGACTGAAAAAGCCGATGCAATAATGCAGCTTGTCAACGATTATATGTGGGATAAAGAAACAGGCTTTTATTATTCAGTTGATAAAAACGACCATAGTTTCAAATTCCAAACCAGGGATTTAAGAAGACAGGAAATTATCGGCTTCCTTCCTTTGTGGGCTGAAGCTACAACAAAAGAACGGGCTGATACTTTAGTTAAACACCTGACCGATCCAAATAAATTCTGGAGGGAATTTGGCGTTCCGTCACTTGCGGCAGATGACATATTCTATAATGCAAATGTTGATTATTGCTGTAAATGGAACGGACCGGTCTGGCTGCTTTGGGATTATATGGTTTTCCAGGGACTACTGAATTATGGATATAAAGACATCGCAAAAGAGTTGGCAAATAAAATGATACTTTGCGTTACAACTCAATTATCCAAAAATCATAATTTCTGGGAGTCCTACAGCCCCGACAACGTTGCTCTCAACTGCCCATCAAATTATATCTGGGATTGCATAATGGCAAGACTGTTAATTGATGTTTACGGAACAATTAAATAAATCAGTTATCAGTTGACAGTTTTCAGTTTTTGGTTTTTAGTTGTTAGCAAGAAAAAGTCATTCCAACGAAAGTTGGAATCCAGATTTACTTTCTACTTTATACTTTCAACTGAGAACTGATAACTGAAAACTGATACCTATTTTTGCTACGTTTTGCATTGCCACTGCATTAAGCCACTGCATGAGTAATTTATGTATTTCAAAAGACTTGCTCAAAGTTTTCATCGTTTGCATTAAAAAAACGATTTTTTTAATATTCCCGAAAAGTATCTACTTTAAAAAATTATGAATTATGAATTAAAAGTTAAGATTTAGGTCAATGCAAAATTGCACTCAAATCAGTTGTCAGTTCTCGGTTTTCAGTTATCAGATAAATATTGAAAAGAATATTAATACTTTATGAACTTTAGAAACTTTATAAACTTTCAACTCCGAAACCCTCCAACACCCGCCAATTTCAACTTGCCGAGTCCCTCTGCAAATATTTTATTTCAAAGAACTTATTATGTATTGACCGCCAAAACCGCCAAAAAAAGTGATTTTTTTCAGTTTTTGACTAATTTCTTTTTTAATCAATCCTTATGCCCTTTAAAAATTTAATTCAATATCCAAGGAATTTAACTTTGTGAACTTAGTGAAAAACTTTGTGTGCTTTGTGTTTAAAGGTTTTCCATTAAGAGTTTTAACACAAAGGTCAC
>JBEKWK010000140.1:0-7876 GCA_049513175.1 FCB group bacterium | reverse complement strand
AATATTACTTCTTAAAAGTTTGGTAAAAGAGAAAATAAAATTACCAGAGCAATATGATAAATCTAAAATGATACATGATATAAATTATCTGGAAAATAAGAATATGATTGTTATAATGAATGATGGAAAAATAGATACGAATGATTTTAACCCTACTAATATTAGGGTAACAAATTTAGGCAAATATTATTTATGGCAAAGAAGGCATCAAAAGTGAGCATAGTATGGTTGAAATTGTAAGTAAATAATTAACATTGAGTTTATTTATGAATAAGTTGTTCTCAATATTGGAATCAAAAGAAATGATGAATAAGAAAAGAATAATACTTTTAGAAAAATAGAATCCTAGACATGCTATAACTTTTTTAGAATTTAAAAAATTATTGATAAAAAATTATTCTTGGAGCTATAATGCAATTATCAAAGATTTTAAAAAAAAATAAATATTCCATTTTTCTAATATTGGTGATATTATATTTTAATTGTATTAATGAGAAATTAATTTCAGAAGATGAAAAATATTTAGGTGGACAGCTCGGAATTTCAAATTTTTCTATATTTAATGATGCTGCAAAAGATTTTCTTTCTAAAGGTGGAAATCCTTTTGAAGTTGCTATCAATAAACTATCTGGCATTCCATTGGTTGGGATGAATTATAAATATAATCAAGGTAATTATTTTGATATTGATGTAACTTTTGATTACGGTAATACATTTAATGGGGCGACATATAGTTATGCTTTTCGTGATTTAGTTCAAAAAGTACAAGATACTACTAAAGCATCAATGCAGTATTTAAACTCACAAGTCGATTTCAATTTAACCCTAATTTCCAAAAATACTGGTATTTATTTTTCGCTTACAGGGGGTATTATCTTTCAATATGCATCATTAGTTTTTCCTCAAAATATTGCCGATACTATTTCTAAACTAAATATTACAAATCCTTTTTATTATCAATCTCAAATTCCCCAAAATTATCAGTATAATTGGGAAGCGGTATTTGGATTCAATTATGGAATTAATGTAGGTTTCATAATTCAAGATAAATACTTTCTATATATAAAATCTAGCATTAATCCTTTATTTCGATTTTCTACTAATATGTGGAGCCCGTCATTACAACCTACTTTTAAGATAATGTATTATCAAAAACTTGATAACATAAGAGGAAATTATAAATAAAATAAGACTATAAATTGTATAATTTTATATGTAAAAATTAATGGGTAAATATGTTAATTTTTAATAACCAATAAAATACGCAAACATGATTATTTATTCTAATATTAAGAAAAGTAATTGCTTAATAAACGATTTGAATTTTTTATAGCAATATTAAAAGTCCAATATTTTTAACTTGTTAAAGTATACAAATCTTGGATATGAAATAAGTATTTTCGATAAAATAATAATAAATTAAATCTTCGGAGAAATAGCATGGCTCAAGAGATAGTAGAATTTAAAGTTAATTCTCATACTTATTATATTCCTCAAAAATTAGAAAATATTGTTTCAGACCTAAGTAATAATTTTAGTGATTGTAATATAAATATTAAACAATTGTGCTTAAAGCATGACATTAGTTATACCCATCTTTACGAAGAATTTTTAACCTACTTAAAAATAACCCCATCTACATTTTTAGATTATCTAAGGCTCAAATTTTTTATTTCCCTTATAGATGAAAAAGAAATTTCAATTTTTGAATTATCTTCAAAGGCTGGATTTAAACATCCAAGAACCTTTAGAAATGTTTTTAGAAGACATATGGGTATTTGTCCATGCCAGTGTAGAGATTATATTATTCAAAATAACGATAAAGAAACTCAACTAAAAAAATTAACACAGAAAATATTCTGTTGAAATATACCGAATATATTTACCGTAGTATTTTACCGAAGAATTTTACCGAAGGTTTATGTATCTTGACAGGCATATAAAAAAAGCGTAAATTTAAAATAGCATAAGAACATAAAATTGAAAATTTACTTTTTTTGATTCATATAATATAGAATTTTAATAATACACAATTATAAACTTTTATATGGTGATTTATGCCACAATTTATTACTTCTTTGTTTAGGTTTAAATTTTGTCTTTTTCTGTTATTAATAATTTCCTCGAAATCTCTAATAGCAGTTCTGCCCTACGATTCAAACGATGTTTACAAAATGATTTATTGTATTAAGCATTTCAATGATGACAAAATTAAAGACACCTTAATTATTACTGCCGGAAATAATATGAGGTACTTGCCGAAATTTATTGTCTGGGGGCGTGATGCTTCAATGCAATATGATTCATCTTATACACCGATTCCCGATTCACTAAAAGTACCATATACTGAATTCATTTATCCTAACTGGGCGAATTTTAGGTGCCGTGTTAGTATTGCAAATTTTTCTACAGATACTTTAATGGATATTGTTTTCTATATGTGGGGAAAAGTACCGAATGCAGATAGTACATTAAAGGATACTGCCACTGCCCTGATTCTGCTTGGAAGGCGGGGTATGGATACAATAAGTGTTTTGAGACTTGGTGAGTTCGGAAAAAATGATACTGTAAATAGTTGTTTCCAGGAATTGAGAATGGGAATGGAATTAACGGATAGCAAAATCAGAGATATTTCATATAGACCCAGTTGGATATTAAATAAAATTCAAAATAATGAAGGGCGGCAAAATATTAAAAAGCCTGACGAGATACAGCAAGTCTCAAGTATGAGGGTATATCCTAATCCCGCCGTTTACTATACTAATTTAGAAATTACAAATATAGATAAAGGTGATTATAGAGTTCAATTAATTTCTCTTGAAGGTTCAGTTGTTCAGGAGCAAAGAATGTCAGTTAATTCAGCAAATGAACTTATTACAAAACTGGATTTAACTGATATTGCGACCGGATATTATCTTATCAAAATAACGACCGACACAAGGCTGATTGGTACATACAAATTATTAGTTGTACATTAATCAAAGGAGAAATTAAAATGAAAACTAAAAATATTTATCAGATAATTACTATTCTTTCTATTTTAATAGTATCCTCATTTCAATGCTATTCCCAGTTTAAAGCTGATGTTGACGGTACTATGGAAGTGTCCCCGGTAAACGGTGATTTGAGCTATGTCTATCCTATCTCTCGTAATACTATTGACGGCTATCCTATAAGTGTAAATTTAAATTATGTCAGTAATTTAATGTTTGTTGAATTATATGATTATTTTAAAGACGATACTACAAATGGTTGGAGTAAATTCACAAGAATACATCCTGGCTGGATTCTTGGTGTAAATGGTTTTGCTATACAAGTTTTAGGATTTAAACACAGATTTGTTTCCTGGAAAAATACAAATTGGGAAATTTACAAGATAGATACATTAGGTAATGGAAATAAAGATACTATTTGGAATCTCGCCGAAATTTTGAATCCACCCCAATATAAAGATGAAAATGATTTTACTTGGCTGATAGATGGATATGATTTCTGCAATAGGATGAAGAGCCTCAATAATCCGGGAGACCAAGATATAATAAGGATATTAAAATCAGATGGTTCAGTTTTAGAATTACTAAATCCAACAATAAAGGAAAATCGTGATATAAATGATACTTCCTTATACACCGGAACTTATTATGAAAATGGAATTAATACAAAAGGATATGCAATTGTTTCGTTTGATTCAACTTATTGGACTTCATATTTTAAGCAGTTTGCAAATGGTAAATTAGATAGCGTTTCCTATATTCCTAGGAAATTAAAATACTATGATGGTGATGGTTTAGAATATGTTTTTATTGAACATCCTGCTCCCTATGGCAGAAGAGCTTTTAAAGGAATTTGGGAAGAAGTTGGAAATCGGGAATTTGCTACTCCTTCTACAAAAAGTAATATCTGCCCGACTATTTTTTACCTTGAACAAATAAATAGTTCCATGGGTAAAATTACAGATTTTAAAAGAGATTATCATTATCCCAAAGAAGATACTATAGATGTTCATAGAGGTAGGGCTAATGTAACAAATTTTACCGGTCATACCATAACATATGGTGATAGAGAAATGACTATTGAAGCATTAGGTAGAACCATAAAACTTAAATTAACACCCAAACATAGTGGTAGAGACAATTACTTGAATGAGTGGTGTGTTCCAACAAATTGTCAAGAATTTCAAGAATGGAATGGAAGTGATGACAGTATAATATATTATACACATTATAACTTCACTAATTATCCATTTAACTTATTAGAGGAAGAATTGAAAACTTATATCTCTTATTGGGGTATAAATAGTTTAGACCTTATTTCTGAAATAAAAGACCCTGAAAATCGAAGTACTAAATTTAATTATGAATGTTTTTCAAGGTATCATTCCGGTTTTGCAAGCCCTTTCAATAATGTTAACCTTTTTTATTTACGGCTTGATACAATACAAGAACCAAAGAAAATGTATACTATTAATTATTGTCAAGGAAATGGTGTCATAGAAAAAGATACTCTTTTAAATGAATCTTCTTTTCTTGATTATGACATGATGAATGTAGTAAGTATAATTAAGAAATATGATTATATTAATAAACGGCAAGGTGAACTTCTTCAAGAACAAGATTATAGATTTAATGTTTTACCAAACGATTCCAATCAGTTTAGAAATACTGTGATTGATGCTTACGATTATGCAATTGATTCTAATGGAATATATCCGGGTTCTGGGTATTATAATTTTAATGAGAAAATTTATTATTTTAAAAAATATTCTACAACTCCTTTCATTTACGACTCTGCTCAATCCTATCTTACTCCAAATGTACAGACTGTTGTTCCTTATAAAATTATTACTAAAGACTATACAGATTTGGATTATCCGCATATTAATACAACCGTTCAAACTATGAATTACCAAAGTATGGATGGCATTAGTTCCAAATTTGATTATCTTCCTATAGAAACAGAAACAAGATTTTATCAAACAGGGAATAATGATACAATAACAACTTCTCATATGACTTATCAATACGAATTTGGAGATTTGCAAAAATTTCAGGATGCCGACCTTATAAATGCCTATGGAAAAGGAATTACAAAATCAACTACAAATATACTTAGACCTGATAATGATAGCGACACACTATATAAAAAAATTGATGAATTTATTAACCTACCACTTGTAATTGGTTCAGGAACAAGAACTGATTCGATATGGAATTGGGGACTAAGTAGAAGGTTAACTGATTCTCTTCGACTTCAATCTATTGATACAACTGTTGTTATTTATACAACTTCTCAATCCGTACCTATTGCTCCTCCTTTGTGGCAATTACCATCGAATGAATATATAGAAGATGGAAAGGGGAATATTTTATCAGGGAAGATAAATAATTATGAAATGAATTATATCACGCAGAATCCCCCTCACAGACGTGGAGCTTTAATTTCGGATTTCATTGTTGGTAAAAATGACTCTACAATGTTAAATTCTCTTTACAAGTATACAGGAGGATGGTACAGGAATTTCTTATCATCGTCGCAAAATTCTGTTGGTGCTACAAGCAGAATGTACTATAATTATTTTAAGGTGCCTGCATTGGGCAGTTCTTATCCTACCGGAAAAAAATTAATGAACAATAACGATGTTGAAATTAAAAAGATGTTCCATATTCAAAATGAAATTGAGGCACCGTTAGTTTCAGAACAATATGTCAGAAAATATGGTAATAACGGCGGTGCAATCGGTCCATTTACTGATACATTGAGAACAATATTTGAAAAAACTTATTTTGGTCAGGACGGCAGAACTATTGACCCAAACGGTTGGATTTATGCCAGTTTATATGATTTAAATGGTCGGACAAAAAAAGTATGGCATCCATTTGATTTCCCGCCCCAGGAAAGCTGTGACCCGTTTAATGCTAATAATAATAATAATAAACTTTTATTATTTGATATATTAACCAGGTATGATACACTTAGAATTGCACCAACAGGATGTGATACTTGTCCTATAGGTGGTGGAGTTTC
The DNA here is from genome assembly GCA_049513175.1 of FCB group bacterium. GTDB lineage: Bacteria > Bacteroidota > Ignavibacteria > Kapaibacteriales > UBA2268 > JBEKWK01. The sequence goes on along the minus strand of JBEKWK010000140.1, from coordinate 1,852 downwards.
AACAAAGCCAACCCCAGCCATTGGGAAAGAAGTTTCTGATTCACTTGTAATCACAAAAAGAACAATAATTATATACCATTGTTCTTTTGATGATATGCTCCATCAGTGTAATAATCTTGATACTGCATTTTTAAGAGTATTCTTATTAGGTTATGATTTGAATGAATGTATAACCTTAAATGTTAAAAGCGGTCGTTTCGGATTAGATAAAAATTTTGTTTTGGGTTGTCCTGCTTTACAATTGCTTCCTAATGCACCGGTACCTGTTACGGAGGGAGGCAAACTACCTGAACTTCGTGTTGATTTAATGCCTATTATTGATAGCCTGAAGAGAATGGGACAGGGAGATACAGTGAGTTTCATGTTTACAAATTTAAGTCTTAGCGGCGGACTATCAATCATTAATAGTTCGGATGATTTGAATCCTGTAATATCAGTTTATTGTGATACAAAATGTACTAATGATGATTACACTTTCGCTTATGAATATGACGATAGTGCCAGAACTACTACATATTCTTCAAAAATAGATGATGCTCTTCATACATTTAATTATAACTGGGACAAGACATATACAAATTTTGACGGTAGATATACAGGGTCAATAGGTTATTTTAAAGAAGAGAATCTAAAATATAGAACTTTTAATTTAATTGGTAATCCAACTTCACCAATAAGAATTGATTCTGTTAGTGTAAAATATTCAGGTGCCGGATTAGCATTAAATGGAGTTGACCAGGAGTTAAACCAGACTGAATCTGTCTGGAGAAATAATGAATTAATAAAAACAATTCATTCTGATGCTACCCAGATTAATATTCAACACAGAATTGATGCACCTGCAAATTTACTCGATTTAACTGGAAACAATTACCAGGATTTCTATGGTGTGTGTAAGGCAACAATAATGACGGATGAATTAGGAAAAAGAAATGCTTCGTACACAGACGCTTTTGGGAACTTGAGAAGAACAATTGTGGACTTAGACACTTTAAATCTTATGACAAAATATGAATATGATATTTCAGGAAATTTAAGATATGTGATAAATCCGGCGAATGATACAACAAAATATTGGTATGATATTTTTAACAGGTTAAAATATAAGTATCAATCCGATATTAATTATGTATCTTATACTTATAATAAACTTGGTCAGCTCCGCTTTTCACAGAATAAATTACAAGCAGATAGTAATAGAGTTTCAGTATTTGAATATGATGATTTAGGTAGAACAACGGTCATAGCTGAAGCTAAAATAAATCCCTTAGGTCTTCAATTACATGAACCATTAATTTATAGTGATACATCATGGTCATTCGGTCGTTTGACAGAAGTTCTTAAACCGGATACTATGAATAATATTCCGCTAGGTCAAGCCTTACCTCCTACTATTAATATTACATTATATTTACAACCAACTCACTCCTCAACATTTTCACAATACCCTTATGTTGCATCAACGGATTGTTTGTTTGGTGGCTTTGATTATCCGGGAGATAATAATCCGGTTCCACCCTATTTTTGGCATCCTGCATATAATTGGGAACCAAAAGATACAACAGCAAATACAAATGATTTTGAAAATTTTGTGGCGTATCCTCAATTTATCAGAACTGTAATTAATTACGATGAAACACCTTCAAGAATAGGAAATGTTTGGAGTAACTTACCGCAAGATAGTGTATGGAATAAGATGGCTCCTTACGGAAAATTACATAACCTTAAAGGCAGGCAGGTTGCAGTTGCATACAGAGACCATGGCGGAGAACCTTATCATTATGTAGTATTCAGTTATGACCCTCGTGGTAGAATAGAAGCACTTTTGAGATATAATGAAAATCTAATTTTT
>JBEKWK010000139.1:0-7901 GCA_049513175.1 FCB group bacterium | reverse complement strand
AAACTTTAATCAAGCCATCAGTAAAAGCTTTTATTATCTGACCGCTTCGGCTGTGGTTTTCAGGTGAAGGCAAGAGCTTGTAAGCATAGCCTACCATAACATCACCGACAAGAATCGCAACCGGCTCATTCCACTTTGTATGTACTGTAGGACGGTTCCTTCTCATAGGTGATTTGTCCATTATATCATCATTGACAAGAGTAAAATTATGGAGAATCTCGATAGCCGTTCCGACATCAACTGCTGATTCTGGCTTGCCGCCTACCGCACCGGCACAAATCATAGCAAGCACAGGACGTATTCTTTTACCGCAGTCGGAAATAAAATATCTGAAAGGCTCATAAAGAGAAACCGGCTCAGGTTCTGTTATATACATTGATAATTTTTTCTCAACCAGGGTTTGAAATTCCGTATATAACTTTTTGTATTCGCTTGGGCTCATAAAATTTTTCAGCATTTAATATAATATTTCCCGGGCAACTGCTTGACAAGATTATTAAACTCCATATTCAAAAGTAAAACTAAAAGTTCAGGGATTTCCATATCAAGTTTGGATGCCATTTCATCTATTTGTATAGGCTCGCTATCCATAAGATTTAATACTTTATTTTCCTCTTTTGTTAGAGTTTGCTTTTGCTTTTCATAAAAATCAAGTTTACTTTCATCTTTGATTAAACCAAGATCTCTGCAAACTTGCTCAGGAGAAAGTGCTACAGTAGCTATATTATCTTTAATTAATTTATTAGTGCCTTTACTTTTTTCATTATTTAAATTTCCCGGGATAGCAAATACCTCTCTCCCTTGCTCAAAAGCAAATCTTGCCGTAATTAATGCTCCGCTCTTTTCAGCACATTCTATAATTATGGTTGCTTTAGAAATTCCACTAATTATTCTATTTCTTACCGGAAAATTCCAAATAAAAGCAGGAACCCCACAAGGATATTCACTAATAATTGCACCACCTTTATCAACTATTTTCTCGGCATTTCTATTTGATAGTTGTGGAGATATTTTGTCAATTCCACTTGCAATAACGGCATAAGTTGTACCGCCTGATTTCATTGCTACAAGATGACAAATTGTATCAATTCCGTCTGCCAATCCACTTGTTATTATAATGTTAAGTTTTGCAATAAAATTCGCAAACTGCTCTACACAAAGAGTACCATAAGATGTACTTTGTCTCGTTCCTACTATAGATATAGAGACAGCATCGGCAGCCTGTAATCTACCTTTTATATATAAAATAATGGGGGGATAATCAATTTCTCTTAACAAACTGGGATAAGTATCATCCCAATAAGAACAAATTTGAACTTTATTTTTCTCGCATAATTCAATTTGAGATTTAGCTTCATCTTTTGCTTTTATTATAATTTCTTTTTTTGAATCTGGTATTAATTCCGGAGCAGATAATTTAAATTCATATTTCCCGCTTTGATTAGATTGCAGAAATTCATTCAATGAATCAAATTCTTCAAAGGCAAAACGTAATTTCGATGATTTCGTTGATGGTAAAAAATTTGCAGTCAGTATATCTTCTAAAGTCCAGGAATTGGGATAAGCCATAACAATTTCCAAATTTTAAAAATTAATTTAAGGAATTTAATAAAATTTGCCCGAAACAAAAGCAAGGGCAGGCATAAAACCCAACCCTATTTTTTATGAGCCACCTGTCGGACTCGAACCAACGACCTGCTGATTACAAATCAGCTGCTCTACCAACTGAGCTAAGGTGGCAACAAAGATTACAAAATTAAGTATTTTTTTACATTTTTTCAAGTTCATTTTTCAAAAAATTCGGGAAACAAGAACTCTTCTACCATTTCGCACCAGATATGGGCAATCAAAATATGCGATTCCTGTATTCTTGCGGTTACCTTACTTGGGACAATAATACTTTTGTCACAGACAGTTTTTATTTTACCACCGTTACATCCTAAGAGTCCAATTGAGAGCATTTCTTGTTTCTTTGCCTGCAGTAAAGCATTATAAACATTTTCAGAATTTCCGCTAGTAGAAATAGCAATTAACGCATCGCCTTTTTTTCCGTATGCTTCTACTTGACGTGCATATACATTTTCAAATCCTATATCATTGCCTCCTGCTGTAAGAATTGATGTATCAACAGTCAATGCAATTGCCGGAAGTGCAGCTCTGTTTACATTACTTCTTAACCTGATAACTAATTCTGCGGCTATATGCTGGCAATCGGCAGCACTACCGCCATTACCGCATAATAAAATTTTACCACTATTTTGAAAAATCTCAGAAAGTTTTTTCCCTATTGATTCAATATCATCAATATAATTTTCAACAAGATTTTGCTTTACTTTTATACTATCCTGAATAGCATCTTTAATTTTTATTTTATAATCCTGCATTTCTACCTCATTATCAGAGAAACAAATATTTAAGACTTTTTTATAAATTTATCAATTATTGCAAAGAGTGAATTCCTGCCTAAATCAGTTATTGAAGAATAAGGAAGCACCTCTACACAATTAGTGCAATTCTGGACAAAAAATTCAAACTCGGATTTTCTTGTTTCAATCATTTTTTTTGAAAGTTTATCACATTTTGTCATAACAATAATAAATTTTTTATTATTATTTTCCAGCCACTCAAAATATGCCAAATCTTTTTCCATTGGCTCGTGGCGACCGTCAACAAGCGAGCATATTAGTTTTAAATTCTCCCTGTTGTTTAAATAATCCATATTTAATTTCAGCCAAAGCTCCCTCTCACTCTTACTGACTGAAGCATAGCCAAACCCGGGCAGATCTGCAAACACCCACATATTTTCGACGAAGAAAAAATTTATCTGTTTAGTTTTACCGGGAGTGCCGCTTATCTTCGCAAGATTTTTTCTATGAACAATACTATTAATAAGCGATGACTTTCCAACATTCGACCTGCCTGAAAAAGCAATCTCAGGCATGGTGGTTTTGGGAAAGTGTTCAGGTTTTGTGGAACCCAATATAAATTCAGCGTTATATATTTTCACAATTTATATTTGCTTAATTTTGTAAGGAATATTTATATTAATACAAAAATCATATATTTTTTGAACAAATTGAAATTTATTATAGAATTGTCGAAATAACGATTCTTCAAACTAACTTTATTTTAAAAGGAAAATTCAATGTCTAAAATATCATTATTTAATTCATTAGTAAAATATCGCTCATTACAGGATTTCACTCCTTTTGATGATAACACTGTCCGTATGTATTCATGCGGTCCGACTGTTTACAATTATGCCCATATCGGAAATATGAGAGCATTTTTATTTGCGGATTTACTTCAAAGAGTCTTAAGAGTTGTCGGTAAATACAATGTCAAATGGGTGATGAATATTACAAACATTGATGACAAAACTATTCGTGATAGTGCTGTTGGAAGTGCAGAATGGCTGCCTGAAATGGGTACTCAAACTAATGATGGGAAACAAAATTTATTACTTTTCACGGATTATTTTGAAAAATCATTTTTAGAAGATATTTCCAAACTTGGAATAAAACCCGAACACTTTTTTGCTATGCCCAAAGCAACCGAATATATTTCACAAATGCAGGATTTAATCAGAAGTATAGTGGACAAAGGTATCGGATATATATCCGACGGCTCCGTTTACTTCAGTGTTTCGGAATGGAGGAAAACTGACGAATACGGAAAATTATATAATATTGATTTTAATAATTTCCGTTCGGGAGTCAGGATAGATGCCGATGAATACGAACGCGAAGATGTCAGCGATTTTGTATTATGGAAGGCAAAGAAACCAAATGAACCCCACTGGGATTTTGAAATTAACGGTCAGCAATGCCCCGGTCGCCCCGGCTGGCATATCGAATGTTCTGCAATGGAAAAAGAATTGCTTGGCTTGCCGTTTGATATTCATACCGGCGGAGTTGATTTAAAATTTCCTCATCATGAAGATGAAATCGCACAAAGCAAGGCAGGATATGGCATCGAGCCGACAGCTTTTTGGTGCCACAATGAATTTCTCGAAGTCGAAGGTGAGAAAATGAGCAAATCCAAAGGTAACTTTTTTACCCTGAGAGAGCTTCTTAATAAAGGTATTGACCCGCTCGATATACGTTTTGCGATGTTCTCTGTCCACTATCGCTCTGTTTATAATTTTACATTCGACGGCTTGAAAGCCGCTTCCAAAGCCAGGATAAGAATACAGGATTATATTTATGAATTATTTTCTACCGGGAATAATAAATCTGTTAACGGTGAAACTATAATTAATTTTAAAGATAAAATCTTTAATCATCTTGCAAATGACCTGCATACACCTTATGCACTCTCCGAAATATTCACATTTATTAATTCTTATCCTGCAAAATCTTTAGATGATAAAGCAAGAGAAGAGGCAATAAAATTATTCAGAGATTTAAATGATATTTTCGATGTATGGATAATCGGCAAAAAAATCGAAGAAAAAATTGAAATACCACAAGAAATAATAGCTCTTGCTGAACAGCGGCTCCGGGTAAAATCCGTTAAAGATTTCGCCGAAGCCGACAAGCTCAGACAAATCATCCTTGATTCAGGATACATTCTCAAGGATACAAAAGATTCGTATGTTATCGAGAAAAAGGATTAATATATTCCAATTTGCTACTTATTTAAAAATAAAAGATAGTCATTCTGAACGAAGTGAAGAATCCAATATTTGAGAACGTAAAGTTAAAAAAAGAAAAAGAATATGGATTCCTGCTTTCGCGGGAATGACAGAAAAATTTTATACAGAATACAGAATTCAGAACTCAGAATTAGAAGTGGATTCTTCGCTACGCTCAGAATGACGCTTTTTGCTAAAGTCCAATGACTACACAAATGTATTTTATATTTATATTCCAAGTTGTATTCCTATAAATATATTTCTTTCTGCGGCAGGGAAAAATTCTTTTCCTGCACCACCTGCTGCATATAGTCTATTGAAAATATTATTTATTTGCATTTGGATTTTCAGATTCGGAAAAACGAAAAACTTATTAAATGTATATGATACATCTCCATTGAAAACCACATAAGGGTCAACCTTGTTATCGGTATAATAATTTGAGGCAGCGATGAGGTCATTTATCAATAGAGTGTTTGTTGTTAATAATGACCCGTAATTATCTGTATAAAATTGACCGACATATTTTCCTAAAATAGAAATATGGAAATTTTCATAAATGTAAGTTAATCTCAGGTTAGCCATTACATCAGGAAAACCGGCAATAGGATTATTTGCAAGTGAGACGCTCCCTCCCGATGCTAAATGATAATTATATTCGATAATTCTGTTTCTCGAAAAAGTTGCATTTCCGGAAATTTTAATTTCATTTAATGAATGTTTATATAAAATTACACTGCCTTGTAGCTCAACTCCATAATGATTACTTCGCGGAGCATTTCCGTCAATTGGATTTCCGAAAATATCGAGCATACCGCTTTTTACCAATTCATTAGTATAATCCATCAAATAAAAATTCAGGCTGAAAAAATATTTCTCTTTTGTATAGTTCATTCCCAGTTCGAAATCCAGCATGTTTTCGGGCTTTACAATCGGTTTGGAAAAATCATATCTTATCGGTCCGCCTGAAGGTAAACTGCCTTCAAACTGAGGGGTACCCCCAAAATAGGCATCATCTGCAGGATAAAGATTTCTCATTCTCGGCTCCCTTGATGTGTAAGCTAGCAATGAGAAGAAATTTAATGATTCATCATAAATATAATTTAATCCTACTCTTGGATTTAAAAAATTATATTGAATATTAAATAATTCAGCACCATTTCCAACAATTTGAAATTGAGTTGTGTTATATTGAGTATAATGATTACCTGCCTTTTCATCGCTGATTCCATAAGTCTGATTTACATATTGCAATTCTCCGCTGAGAGCAAATTGTTCATTCAGATTGATTCTTTCCCTTGCAAAAAATGAAAAAGCATTTCGGATTCCTGTGTAGCTGTAGATTTTATAATCCGTATCAAAGTTTTGCGGCAAATATTCTGAATATGATAAATTACCATAATGATCCGCCCTGTGAAAACGGATTTCAGCACCTGCAGTCAATTCACCCCATTTCTGGTCCCAGATAATTCTCGGCAGCCAGCCTCCCTGATGGTCCATTACCCAAGCCCTTACAAGAGAATTTGTGATGTGCCTTGTACTGTCAAAAGTAAAATCCTTCGACATCAAATCTGTCAGCAAACCATCCGCCCAGCTTGCGTCATAATCATAATATCCTGAACCAGTATAATAAAACAATGCTGATTTTATAGTAATATTATCGTTTAAATACCAATCGTTCAGAATCTCAAAATGAGGCTGTGAAAACCACTCGGTCTCCTGTTTCCTTCTTTCCATATAATAATTTTTATCTACAATACTTCCGGTAGAATCATACTGCCAATAACCCGGATTTTCTCTCCTGAGATTCAGATTTCCGATATATGATTTTGGAAGCCCGGTATAAGCAAGTCCATCGCTTATAGGACCGCCAAAAATGTTTATCTGTGTGATAACATTTTTATCAAATCTTGCCCCGCTTATGAAAAAGCTGTTCATATCCACCCAGGACCTGTCACGGTATCCCGAAGAATTTATCCTTGACAATCTTGCATAGATAGCATAGTTTCCAATCATACCTGAAGAAAGTTCTATTGATTGTTTGTTCATTGTAGATTGAAGCACATCTTTATTATTAGCTCCATATTCCTGGTACCCTATACCTGAAAAAATCTTTATTCCCTTTTCATTTACAAAATCGGAAGTGGATAAATTTATACTACCACCGATTGCAGCTTCACCAAAATGCGTTAAGCCGGCACCTCGCTGAATTTGTATATCATTCAGGTTCGCAGTCAAATCGGGAAAATCAAGCCAGTAAACCCCGTGGTCTTCCGGGTCATTTTGTGGTATGCCGTTTATAAGAACCGATATGCGTGTCTGGTCGAAACCTCTCATTGACAAATCTGAGTAACCGATAGAATTGCCGTTTTCCGAATAAAACATAATAGACGGCATTTCGCTGAGCATATCCGGAATGTCTTTAATAAGATATTTAGAATCCAATTCAGATTTAGACAGTTCCGAAAAAGGAACCGGAGTTTTACCTATTTCTGCACGAGAGGTAGTAACTGTAATACTCGGTAATTTATATACCTTTAAACTGTCTCCCTGATTTTCAGTTGAAAAAAGTAATTGACAGGTAGCAATAAAAACCGCAAACAAAAAAAATATTTTTTTAAACATAGCAGACCTCAAAGAAAAATTTTACAAATTATTTTCCATTGAATCGGCTTTCCATGGGAGAAGAAACTGAGATGAATTGTAAAGATTGAAACCATATCTGTTTCCCTACGCCGGCATTACCCGGATCAGGTTCAAAGAGTTTACTCTCAGCTTCGCTATTTTTCTCCATTGCGAAGCACCTCCAACGATTTTTAAAATTAATTAAACTTTTTGAATTAATCAAGTATATAACCTGACAATCTTTTTAACCACTATTATAGACACATAAATTATTATGAAATTTTTCTTTCAGAAGAATTTTATTAATTTTGTTATATAGAATAATTTATAGCATTTATTATAATTACAATGGAAAATATATTTTCTTCATATCATCATTATAACCAGTCAATGGAGAAATCCCTGTATTTTCCTCCCTTGAGTCAGCCAAAAACCCGTGCAGGTAAAATTATTCAGTTTAAACATTATCAAACTGATGCCCCAATTTAATGTATACAAGAGCAGTTCGTAATAAATCCTAAAATTAAAAAAAAATCTAATATATTGTTTTAAAATAATTTATATTAGAAGTCAATAAATTCAATAAATAATAAAAACATATCGGAGAAAGAATTGAAAAAAGATTTCTTAAGTATTCGCG